>JAUVKE010000155.1 GCA_030592105.1 Desulfobacteraceae bacterium | reverse complement strand
GCTGTTTCAAAAAAGGCAGGTGTCAAATGGGGAATGAAAAGACTTGCACTAAACAATCCTCTGATCGAGTATCTTAAAACCAACCCCTGTTTTTATATTAAAGAAAAAGAACCTGATGGAGCCTGGAAAAATGTAATGGAGCAGTTATCCGATTTTATGATTGCTCATGATCTTGTTTTGATTTCCCCGCTTTTTATTGGTGACCGGATTGTCGGTCTCATCGGTCTTGGACCGGAATTTACAGGGGGGAATTATGGCCCTGATGATTTTGACCTCCTTACAGCCGTTGGTACTCAAGCAGCATCAGCGCTCCTTGCTGTTCAAATGGCCGAAAAGCTGGCTCACATCCGTGAAATAGAAGCCTGGGACAAACTATCAGCCTTTGTGCTCCACGATTTAAAAAATGCAGCGACCATATTGTCACTGGTCAGGGAAAACGCTCCGGCTCATATTCATAAACCCGAATTTCAGCAGGATATACTGGAGGCTGTGGATGATTCCCTGGGCAGAATGGCAAAGGTGCAGGAACGATTAAGCATGATCAAGGGGGAGATCATCCCTGTTTGGCAGAATCTGGATCTTGGCATCTTACTAAAGGATTACTGTCAGCAAATGGCGAAAAAATCAGAGATAATGGAAATTGACCTTAACTGCCCCACGGGTATTTTAGCGCGTACTGATCCTGAACTCTTGCGCCGTGTCCTGGAAAACCTGTTTATCAACGCTTTGGAGGCAGGAGGGGAAAAAACAGTGGCCAAAATAAATCTTTTACAGGATAATTTTCACAGGGAGGCAGTTATTGAAATCACGGATAACGGCCCTGGTATTGAAAAAAGTCTACTACCCAATGCACTCTTTGAACCGTTTAAAACTACCAGGCCCAAAGGGAGCGGAGTCGGACTTTGGCAGGGGAGGCAGCTCATAAAAAGCCTTAAAGGGACAATATCCGCAAAAAATGTTGCCCAGGGAGGGGCCCGGTTTATAATCAGGCTCCCTATGGCAGATGTTGTAAAACCTGAAAACGGTTAAACATTGTATGGAAAAAATTATCCTTTAATAATAATCTTCCACAATGAACTCTGAATTTGTTAACCTGTATGGCAGCAAATTGTAAAGTATTCCAACACCATTTTAAGATATATTTATCCGTATAAATTCTTCTGTTTTCTGAATAAATTTAATTTTATCAATAAATACAAGCTGCTGGATAGTTTTATATCAAAATTTTATTAGTTTATCCTTATTTACAGGTGTCAGTTTCTTTTACAAAACCAAACAATATAGTTGGCTGTAATGCAACATATACTGTAAAATCAAATGGTTAATAAGATGGCACGGTGGTTGCAATTACGTGAGATAAAGAACGGAGCGTTCTTAATTTCTTAAACCAAATTATTTTTTACAAAGGGGGATAAAATGAAAAAATTATTAATTGGGTTGGCAATCATGTTATGCATCATTGGATTTGGATTAAATGCCAATGCGGATCTAATAAATGGCGATTTTGAAAGTAACAATTTATCAGGCTGGGTTTCTGGAGGTCAGGCAGGTGTTCAAAGCAACATAGTTTATGATGGAAATTATGCTGCCTGGGTCGGAACAGTAGATTTTAATGACAATGACTATAATGATTTCACAGCCGAGCCAGGAACAAACGGCTATACAAACAATTATATTGCCCAGATCGTTAATACATCCGAAATGAGCTCTTTAAATCTGTGGTATAATTATTACACATGGGATCCTGGGGTTGACCAACATAATAACCTCTACGATAACCCGGGATTTGAGATCCAGATAAATGGAGTTTCTGTCCTGTCCATCAATGCTGTTGATATTAATACAAATGATGGAATTGCCTCCACCGGGTGGACATTATTTACTCATGATCTAACCGGATATTCTGCGTTAGCACTTGTGGCAATTTATTCAGGAAATAGAGGAGATGATGATGATGATATATTCCAATCATGGGCTTATATAGACAGTCCCTCCGCCACAAATGGTACTGCCCCTGTTCCCGAACCTGCCACCATTCTGCTCATGGGTGCTGGCCTCCTCTGCTTAGTGGGAATTGGCCGTAAACGGTTTGGCAAGAAAGGCTAAAGAGATTCTAATATAAAATTATTCTATTTTAAAAAACCCTCCGATTTAACCGGAGGGTTTTTTTTGCCTTGTAAAATCCGAAATTATGGACTCTTTCTCACAACCAGTTCTTTAACGGGAACCCCATCACTCCATGTTCCCATAAATCTTTGTTCCCTGGTATTTCCCAGGGCGAATTTGCTGTTTTTTTTAAAAAAAGCAGCATCAGTTAATCCATCAAACAATTTCCATAAACCGTAATAATCCAATGCATCAACTGTTCTCCTTTCCTTGATACTTCTCTTCCTCCTTTTTTTTATCACGGATTTATTCTTTGAAATTGATCTGTTGATTTTATATGTCCCCAGGGATCTTATTACTTTAATTTTTCCAGTTTTATTCCTGGGGCAGCGATATTGAGAATCAGGCGCGGATGGAGCAAAATGATCAGCTATAAGTGGCGGTTCCCCATGATCGTCGGATATAAGGGTTATATAATTTTTGTTTTCCCTGGGAACTCGAACACTTTCTCTGAAAATTCTTTTAGCATCAATATCTTTAACCACAGTATCTTTATCTCCCACCACCGCAAGGAGTAAAACATTTCCAGGAATTGTTTTTAAATTGACCAATGGTATATTCATCCTTTTCCGTTTACTCCAGGTTTTTCCAGGCTCAATGCACATCACAGCACAGGGAAGAGGAAGTCCTTTTTTTTCGGCAAGGGCTGCTAAATTAGCAGCAATAATTCCTCCGGCGGAATGTCCCACAAATGCTACCCTGGACAAATCCGGTTTCACATGCTCTTTTTCCGATTGAAGGGTTAAAACAGCATTTTTTACTGCTGTTAGGGCGTTTGGAGTAAAAGTTTTTGTCTGCGCCAGGGCATTAGCCTGATAGCGTGGAAAAATTACAATATTTCTCCGTTTCACAATATGATCAATCCAGGCCCCGTAAATTTTGGGTTCCATTGCCAGCCACCCATGGGTAAATACTATAAGGGGTGCCTTATCCGGTTTGGGGTTGTTTGGCTCAAAAATCCAATATTCTTCCCCTCCCCTGCCGTAGTGATACATGGTCACTGATTTGTGTTTATAGCTAAAACCACGATTACCGACCAGGGATTTTTTTGGTTTAAGTGGTTGTACAGGCTCTGCCTTTGAATATGCTGTAAAACAAAATAATAACGCCAACAGCATTGTGATACGTAAAAAATTTAATTGCATCATGGACTCTCTTTTAATTATTAAGGTATAACTACCTATCTGATATGTATAGCTTTTATCAGCATTTTTTGAAAAAGTGAATCATTACGTTTATATTCATTATCTGTGTTGACCCATGGATCAATTTTATTAATTTATCCATATTTCGTCAATACCTTTAGGGGTGCAATACAAAAAAGTGACATTTTCCTTCGCTCCCAGGTTCTGTCACGTTTCTTTTAATTACTTTTTTTGTATTGCACCCTACCTTTAGTAAGAATCCAGGTATAAGTAAAATTTACTGTAACTTCTCAATAAGTTGTGATAAACAAAATTGAGTTGTATTTACCATGGGCTTAATGAATAATGTCCATCCATATTTTTGGATATATCAAATAGCATTACCCGAAGGAAAAGGACTATTTATGCGTATTCTTCGTTTCATAGATGAAAATAAACAGATTCGTTATGGATATAATTATAACAACGGACTCGCAACCATACTGGAAGGAGAACTATTTACCGGATTAAAGGATACAGGAGAAAAAGCGGGCGTTATGAAGTGGCTTGCTCCGGTTGTCCCTTCTGCAATTCTTTGCATTGGATTAAATTACCATGACCACGCAAAGGAAACAGGTTCAAAAATACCCCGGTATCCTATCCTGTTTATGAAAAATCCGGCATCCCTTACCAACCCCGGTGATCCCATAGTGATCCCCAAATCCTGCATGGACCCCATGGAAGTCGATTATGAAATTGAACTTGCTGTGGTTATTGGAAAACCAGCAAAGAATGTGCCTGCTGAAAAAGCCCTCGATTATATTTTTGGATATACAGTGGCAAATGATGTTTCTGCAAGAAGATGGCAGAAAAATGCCGGCGGAGGGCAGTGGATACGCGGCAAAAGTTTTGATACTTTCTGCCCTTTAGGCCCTGCGCTGGTTACTTCAGACACAATTAATGACCCGCAAAATCTTGATCTGGAGACCATTGTAAATGGAAAAATCATGCAAAAAACAAATACCAGCGATATGATCTTTTCCGTTGCTGAAATTATTGAGTATCTATCTTCCGGGATGACACTCCTCCCCGGAACCGTGATACTGACAGGAACTCCCAGCGGAGTCGGTTTTGTTCGAAAACCACCGGTATATCTTAAACCCGGAGATATGGTTGAAATGACCATAGAACAGATCGGAACCCTCACCAACCGTGTAATTTGTTAATCCCTTCTCATATAACCGGCATGCCCTATCGGGCACAACAAAATATGAAAATGAGATAGCGTTTAATGGCATTTTATAAATTAGTAAAATTCCTTAATTCATAATTTATAATTCACAATTTATCATTTTCATATAAAAGGAGTAACTCTTGAAAATCCTTTCCCCTTTTCACAAAATTTTATTCATGGAAAATGGCGATACTATTCTAAACAAAATCGAGGCTGCAGGGCGTACCTGCTATAAATCTGAAGAAAAGATTACACCCGGTTCCTCTAAAAGCTTTGTAAAACAGATCATTAAATCAGGGCACCATAGTGTTATAGAGCATGTAAACATAACCGTAAAATTTATCTGCGACCGAGGCGTGAGCCATGAACTGGTCAGACACAGACTGGCGGCCTATAGTCAGGAAAGCACCAGATATGCGAATTATTCCAAAGATAAATTTGAAAATGAAATAAGTGTAATTAAACCGGTTTTCTGGGAAAAAGGGTCAAAAGAGTACTCCAAATGGGAAAACGGAATGGAAAATGCTGAAAAAAACTACCTGGATCTGATTGCCGAAGGGGCAAGACCGGAACAGGCCAGGAGTGTACTGCCAAACAGTCTGAAAACAGAGGTTGTCATGACATGCAACCTGAGAGAATGGCGGCATGTGTTGAACTTGAGATGTTCTAAAGCAGCTCACCCTCAGATCCGGGAAATAATGCTCCCCCTGCTGACAGAATTTCATAAAAATATTCCGATTATTTTTGACGATCTCTATGAAAAATTTTGCAGATGATGAAATTTCCCACCGGGAACCCCATGGAGGAAAAATGGATTCCATAAAAGTTACTGATCACGAAAAAATAGAAAAAATCAACCATATGCAGCGTGATTTTTTCGGCAAAATCACCCATATATTTGATCCGCCTCTACCCGAAGGAGTCCCTGAACGTCTCGAAAAAATTGTAGCATCTGCTGAAATAGTTAAAAAAAATGTAATTCTGGATGTGGGATCAGGAACCGGAATACTTATTCCTTTAATTCACCAATATCAGCCTGAAATAATATATGCCTGTGATCTTTCAGAAGCCATGCTGAAACGTTTGAAAGAACAGTATCCTTACGCACAAACAGTTGAAACGGACATTAAGGATCTTTCTCTTCCTGACCAGAGCATTGATGTTACGTTTGTAAATGCCTGTTATTCAAATATTGCAGATAAGCAGGGCTTTTGTAAGAATATAGACCGGATGATGAAAACCGGAGGCCGTCTTGTAATAAGCCATCCCATGGGAAAATCCTTTATCGACCTTTTACGGGATAAATCACCTTTTCCTTTGGATGACTTTCCAGACAAACAAGAAGCAGAAAAACTTCTTGCGCCCTTCGGGTTCAGCATAAAACAGTTCACTGATTTACCAGAACTTTACATTCTTGTTGCACAAAAAAACGATTGAATAATTTCGCAATAAATCTATAGATATTCAGATAATAAATTTTATACGGCCAGAGGTTTTTAAATTTTATTATAGCTCAGTCTATTGCTGAAATTATTTATGTGACGGTCTATATGATTTAACACCTGTTTTTTAAAATTAAATTGATCAAAGTTTCAAGATATATATTAAACCTGCCGATATCTTTAGTATATATAGATTGTCACATAAATAATTTCACTCCACTATCAGTCGTTGGCGTATTATAATACGCCTTTTTCTCCCTGGCCGTGTCTCAAATTTTAAAATCGGGTAATTATCTGACAGTCTATACAATACCTTCGCCACTTTGCGTTTTGGCTGATTTTAAACAAAAGTTACTTTTAAAAAAATAAACAAAATCAAGGGGTTGCAAATTACTAAAAAGTTGATTTTCTCTTATTTTTCAATTTGGCGAAG
>JAUVKE010000189.1 GCA_030592105.1 Desulfobacteraceae bacterium | reverse complement strand
TTAGTACCTTACTCCTGGTTTTCTGTTACAAAAAACAAGAAAGTCGTTTGTATGGTAACTGACAACTGCGGCTTTGCCGCTTTAGTTTTAAGAGCAGAGGCAATTTATAGCTTGCAAAGGAGAGTACACCATAGATATTACGTTCAAACAATTTCAAATGTTTTAATCAGATCATACCTGCTGCGTATTTTAAATCAGCGACGCTGAATAGCTGCATTATTTTCATTAAATGTATTTTAGTTTTTGACAATAGTCTGAAGATGTGAACAGTTTGAATTGTAGTAACTTTATGACATTAGTCTGTTTTTTGAAATTTAGGCTGAATTATTATCTATTTATTATTTTTTAACTAAATTTAGTTTAAGGGAGACGGATATGAATATGAAAGGGTCAGGCTTTTCTGTGCTCATTGCTGGAATTATTTGTTATATTATGGTTTTTGCTTCAGATTACAGTTACGCACTTAATACGGATTTTCATGGACATTTAAAGTCAAACTATGTGCTAAGGGATACAAATGGCTTCCAGAACAAGTTCATGGATTCTGTTACATGCTCCCAGTGGTTAACCGAGCTTAAATTTGACCTTACCATACGGCCTGAAGATCTCCGTTTTGGAAATGTACAGGTAAGCAAGATCTTTCTCACTTACAGGGGGGCCTATGATGCTGTTTTTGATGTTACAGATAAATGGGATAATGTTCGGGATAAAAGCCCCGATGATTTTGAGCTTGGAAAGGATGACCTTAAGGTTGAAAATGATTTGCGCGAAGCCTTTGTCGACTTGATTGCTGAATTTGGAGAGGAACAATCTCTGGTTTTACGCCTGGGGAGGCAGATAGTTCAATGGGGGGAGGCAGACGGGTTTAATGTTGTAAATATAATAAACCCCCAGGATAATTCAAACAAGATGTTTTTTGACAAACCTGAAGATCTGGCAATCCCTTTATGGATGGCCAGGCTGGATTATTCCACAGGTACGATTGGTCCTTTGAATACCATAGATCTGGAGCTGGTTTTGATACCTGATATCCGTCCCCATCAGTTTGCCCCCCTGGGGTCATCAAAAACCGATCCCTATGATGCATGCAACGCCCCCTATGCCTTTGGTTTTAAGGCGTTGAAAGATTGGGGTATCCCTGCCCTAACAGAATTTGCCGAGCCCCTTACTCCGGCAGTAACAGAGAAGATCAGTGTACATGACGGTATAACCATTAATGATGGAAGCTGGCTGCAGATGGTTAAGCTTCCAGAAGTGGCAGGTATGGTTGGGGGAACCTATCCTCCCATGCCCCCTGTCGATTTTGTTGAAGATGTGCCCAGCAGCAATTTTGATAATATGGAATATGGGGGTAAAATACGGGTGGGATATTTAAACCATGAACTTACTCTCTATTATCTGCGCGTATATCAGGATGATCCCGCAATCAATCTTTCCCATGCGCTGACTGACAGTGAGCTTATTCTTGAACATCCAAAGCAGCATATGTACGGTTTTTCCTTTAACACCTTTGTACCTTCCATTAATGCGGTTATAAGGGGTGAAGGAAATATAGTAAGTAAAATGTCTTTTGGTGATTTTGAGCCGCCATTTACAACCCTGTTTTATAGCACACTCCCCGAAACCCTTGTACATCCTGCTTTGCTCCCTTTAGTTGAAAATAATTTACTGGAGTTAGGTCTGGAGCCCAGCATGAAGGGGTATACCATGCACAGGGTTTATCAGTCCCTTCTGGGCTTTGATAAATCTGTCTGGATAAGATGGTTAAACTCCCATAACATGATAAATGCTTCTTTGCAGGCCTATTGGAGACATATATCCGATTTTGATTATGATAAAGTGTACAGGCCCTGGGATCAGCCCGAAAATTACAGGTTAACGGGGTTTTTCTGGACAGATTATTGTTTGGGAAAGGTGCACCCTGAATTTTTTGTTATGTATGATACAGAAGATGCGTGGATGACAAATTTATCTCTGAAAATCACAAAAGACGGGAGATGGATATATAAATTTGGTTTCATGGCCTTTTGGGGTGAAGAGCCCAATGGAAACGGAACCAGTGCCAACAGGTACAGTAAAAATGCCACGGGTCCCTTTACCGTTCCTGTAAATTTAATTAATATTAGTGAATTATCCTTTACAATTTCATATAATTGGTAGTAATAATGTGACAACCTATGGCGTGCCAATATTGAAAAGATAGGCCTTGGTTTTATCTTGGGCAACTTAGTGCTGGGTTGTGAATATTGGTAAAAGACTTTACTCTATCTTTCTTCTCAATACTCACAACTCATCCCTCATATCCTAAAATGGCCAAAATTAAAACCAACCATAAAAGATAGTATGATTTTTTAAGGCACCCTTTGGGTGGCCAAATTTTTTGGAATTTTATTAATCTTTACTGAAGTTGATTTTGAATGGAGGTGCAGATGATCAGATCGGTGTTTTGTTTTTTTGTTTTTGTATGTTTAGCCTTGTTTATTAATTCAGATTATAGTTACGCATTAAAAACAGATTTTCACGGGCATTTGAAATCCAACTATGTTTTACGGGATACAAACGGTTTTCAAAATAAATTCATGGATTCGGTAACCTGCTCCCAGTGGCTCACCGAGCTTAAGTTTGACCTTACAGTGAGGCCCGAAGATGTCTCATTTGCAGGTTTTAAACTGAACAAGATTTTCCTGACCTACAGGGGAGCTTACGATGCTGTTTTCGATGTTACGGACAGATGGGATAATGTCCGGGATAAAAGCCCCTCTGATTTTGAGCTTGGAAAGGATGATCTCAAGGTTGAAAACGACTTAAGGGAGGCTTTTGTCGATTTTACAACCAGATTCGGCAGCCAGCAGAGTATAGCTATTCGTCTGGGACGGCAGATAGTTCAGTGGGGTGAGGCTGATGGATTTAATGTTGTTAATATAGTAAACCCCCAGGACAACCGCAACAAGATGTTTTTTGACAATCCCGAAGATCTTGCCACCCCTTTGTGGATGGGAAGGTTCGATTATTCATCTGGTATGTTCGGTTCCTTTAACTCCATAGACCTGCAGTTTGTTCTTATCCCTGATATCCGGCCCCATCAGTTTGCACCTTTGGATCAGTCTTCCACGGACCCCAATGATAATAATAATGCTCCATACGCCTTTGGCTTCAAATATGTAAAAGACTGGGGTATACCTGCTTTAACCGAATTTGCAGAGCCGCTTTTAAAATTGCATAATATTTTACCGCCGGATTCACAGATCATAGGTATTATCAATGAAATCGGTATGGAAAATGGTATATCGGTTAACGACGGTAGTAATATCCATATGAGTGTTGCCCCTCAGATAGCAGAACTTCTCGGTGGTGAATATGCGGCCACGCCTCCCATTGAAATAAAAGAGCGTGTGCCCAGCAGTAATATAGATAACATGGAATACGGCGGCAAACTGAGGGTTTCCATAGCTGACAGTGAGTTTACTTTTTATTATTTGCGTTCCTATGCGGATGATGCCGGTATAGATCTTTCCCGGGGATTTACCGAGAGCGCCCTTTACCTTGACCATCCAAAACAGGATATGTACGGTTTTTCATTTAATACATATGTTTCGTCTATAAATGCTGTTATACGGGGTGAGGGGAACATCGTAAGCAAGGTCCCTTTTTATGACACTGCTGCTCCATTTACAGAACTTTTTTATGGAACCTTGCCAGAGGAGCTTTTTGGCCCGGCTATTGTTATTTTTCAAAATCTGGAATTTGGACTGGACCCAAGCATGAAGGGGTATACCATGCACAGGGTTTATCAGTCCCTATTGGGTTTTGATAAATCCTTCTGGATGAGATTCTTAAACCCCCGTAATATGATAAATGCTTCTTTACAGGCCTACTGGAAGCATATAGATGACTGGGAATATGACCCCGTGCACAGACCCTGGGATCAGGAGGATAATTACCGGTTTACCGGATTATTTTATACACATTATAATTCAGGCAGGATTTTCCCTCAATTGTTTGTCATGTATGATACTGAAGATGCATGGATGACAAGTTTTTCCGTTAAATATACCAGGGATGGCAAATGGTTTTACAAGCTTGGTCTCATGGCATTTTGGGGGGAAGAACCAAATGGTGATGGATCCAGCGACAACAGATACAGCAAGAATGCGGTTGGCGCTTTTACAGCTCCGGTTAATCTGATGAAAACCAGTGAACTCTCCTTTACTGTGGGATATAACTGGTAAAATTATATTTGCATCACAGTTTTTATTGTTGTACCATAAAAAAAGTTCAGGCATTGATTTGTCTGGACTTTTTTTGTTGCAGGTTTTTTTTAAACAAGTGGTTAAAATCTTTTTTGAAGCTTTTTGATTGTCTCTTTGTGAAGTTATTATGATCCTCTCTTTTCATCCATGTTTTGAAGCGGGTAAGAATATAATATGTGCAGGTCGAAATCCTGGTGCAGATGATCTTGCCGCTATTAAATCGGCCAGTGCGGTT
This sequence comes from Desulfobacteraceae bacterium, assembly GCA_030592105.1. Next base: position 905 of record JAUVKE010000189.1, on the reverse strand, counting down.
ATTCTTCCCCAGGGATGTGGTGAAGCCCTCTATTATATGGCTGTGGAAAATTGTCCCAATGTTTTTCCTAATTTTGATGCAAGGTTTGAATATCCAGGTAAAAACGGGCAGATTCGCCTTTTTAAAAAAAAATCTGTCCCATTTCCTGAAACAAGATTTTTTAGCTCCACAAAAGCCTTTAGCAGGGAGTATGGTGAAACCTGGAATTTTTTCCCCTCTGTTTTTAAGTTTAACTGGGGCGGGGAAGGGGACAATGTCTATTTTCTGGACTCTTTTTCCGGGTTAAGGAATATTTTGCAAAAAGCCGTAAAATACGAAAAGACCGGACAAAAAGGTTTTTTGATTCAGGAATTTATCCCTTCTAATGGCAGATCCCTTCGTGTTGTTGTAATTTGGGGGAAATTTTTTTCCTACTGGCGTATATTGCCGGATAACAAAATGATGTGTGCCTCCTTGGGAAAAGGGGCTGTAATTGATTATGATTCTGATCTCCCCCTTCAGAAAACCGGAATTCGTGCTGCAACCGATTTTTGTGTTAAAACCGGTATAAATCTGGCTGGATTTGATTTTCTTTTTCCTTCAGGGTCCAAAGCAAAAGAGCCTCTTTTCCTTGAAATAAACTATTTTTTTGGGAGAAAGGGGATAGGGGGGTCTGAAAAATTTTATAAAATACTTGTAAACCAGATTTTATTATGGCTTGCGGGTATAGGTGTTGATTAATGGGATGTTTGGGGTTTAGTTTTAATTTCACCATAGCTCAGCTCTGGCATCTGATGTCCAGAATTAGAACCAACTTCAAAAATTATAAAAAATTAAAAAAAGTTCAAAATGGATTTATTTTTATCTAACATAGACGAATCGGACATTAAGCGGGAGCGCCATAAAGCAAGGGAGATCCGGAAGAC
>JAUVKE010000226.1 GCA_030592105.1 Desulfobacteraceae bacterium | reverse complement strand
GTCTGCATCAGCTTTTATAGATAAAAAACATATCATTAGCAAGATTAATACATCTCTCCCATCTTTACTGCTTCACATTAATCTGTCGGAAACAATTACCTATATAATTTCCATGGTGGTTTTTTTTATCTTTCTGGCATTTAAGGGGTATGATTTTCACAAATCCTTGCTTTTTTTGCCATTTCTTTATTATCTCCAACAGATACTTGCTTTCAGTTTAGGTCTTTTTGCTGCAGTTATGAATGTTTTTATACGTGATGTACGTGAAATAACAGGTGTGATTCTACAGCTCTGGTTCTGGTTTACCCCAATTGTTTATACCTTTGATATCCTGCCTGAATTTGTTAAAAATCTGCTTGTTTATAATCCGGCATATACAATAATTCAGTCATACCAGAAAATATTTGTATTTGATGCTTATCCACCATTTAAAGCTCTTGTTATTCTAACAGTTATCACACATTTTCTATTCTTTTTTTCTTATATGCTTTTTCGGCATCTGGAAAAGGATATCAGGGATTTTTTATGATAAAAAAATTTTGACATCATATGCACAAGCTATTATATTTATATATACGGAGGTGCTAAAATGAGAACTACATTAGATTTACCTGAATTTCTATTGATTGAAGCAATGAAAGTTACTCATATCAAAACTAAAACAAAGGTAATAATAACTGCCCTTGAAGATTTAATCCGAAAAAATAAAATTTCTGAACTCAAAAAGTTTAAAGGCAAGGTCAATCTTGACATTGATATGGATAAGCTGCGGAGCCGGGAATGCAGGTTATAGTAGATAGCTCTATTTGGATTGACTATTTCAGGGATGGCAGAAATTCAGGCAGGCTCGATTATTTAATTGATGAAAATATTGTGGTTATTAATGATTTGATTCTTGCTGAGCTTGTTCCTTTTTTGAAAATTAAAAATCAACAAAAAATAATCAGCCTGCTGAATTCAATTAGCAAACTTGATTTGTTTATCGGTTGGGAACAGATTATTGATTATCAGCACAAGTGTTTGAAAAAAGGTATTAACGGAATCGGATTACCTGATCTGATTATTGCCCGGAATGCCATACAGAATCACTGCGAAATATATTCTCCTGATAATCATTTCAAATTGATAAAAAAAATAATTGAATGAAAATCTTAATAAATGCAATCCCCATGACCGGCCTCTTAACCGGCATTGCCAGATATCTGCGCAACCTGTATGATGCCATAAGCATGATGGATCAGGTTGAACTTTTTTATTTTCAAGGCAAAACAGCAGTTAAATCCATGCCGCCCATGGCAGAGTCGGAGCAATGGCAGCAAACCGCCAAATCGGTTAAAAAATTACCCGATCCTGTTATTTTTGGAATAAGAGCAGCTCTCTGGTTAAAATATGAATATAATCTTAATAGACTATGCAAAAAAAAAACATTCGATATCTACCACGAAACAGCCTTTACTCCAGCAAAGCTTTCACTGATTCCCACAGTCTGTTCAATATATGACCTTTCTCTGCGTTGCTACAGTAAAACACATCCCAGAGAAAGAGTATGGTTTTTTGAATATTTCATTAAAACACGCTTAAAATATGCCAGGCACATTCTTACAATATCTGAATTTATAAAACAGGAGATCATTGAAGAATTTAAAGTGCCGCCATCAATGGTAACAGCAGTTCCCCTGGCGCCGGATCCTCTGTTTGGCCTGTGCAGTGCTGATATTATAAAAAAAATTAAAACCAAATATAATCTGCCGGAGACATATCTGCTTTTTGTAAGCTCCCTGGAACCGCGAAAAAATATCGATCTTTTGATCAAGGCTCTGCAAACAGCAAATACGGATATTCCGCTTGTTCTTGTTGGATGGCATGGCTGGGGAGATAAAAAATGGCTCGAAAAAATTAAAAAAACAGATATCAAAAAACGGATTTATATTACAGGCCATGTTTCTGACCATGATTTAAAAGCTATTTATAATGGTGCTCAAGCCCTGGTTTACCCCAGCCTGTATGAAGGATTCGGACTCCCGATTGTCGAAGCCATGACTTGCGGCTGCCCTGTTATCTGCTCAAATACGGCCGGCATGCCCGAAGTTGCCGGGGATGCTGCTATTTTAATAAATCCTGTTAAAAAAGATGAACTGGCACATGCCATTGAAACCATTGTCCATGACACTGAACTCAAAAACAGCCTTGTAAAAAAAGGATTTCAACAGGCAGCCGGTTTTACATGGGATAGTACAGCCAGAAAAACCCTTGACGTTTTTAAAAGAGCGGTTAAAGGCAGTTAACGGTTTACGGTTGACAGTTTACGGTTAAGGGCGGCTTTTTCTCGTTCTCACGTTGGAGCGTGGGAACACGTGGAAAGTTTCCTTATATCAAATATCCGGATCTCCTCAATTCCCTTGACATGACCAACATGGTGACTTATTGTAAAAATTATGATAAATTTAAACATAAATGAAATAAAAACTCATTTTTCAAGCTACCTTTCAAAAGTCAGCAAAGGAGAAACCGTAATAGTCTGCAAACGGAATGTACCTGTTGCTGAAATAAAACCGATTAATACGCTCCCTGATAAAAAACGTCCAATTGGTCTGGCTGGTAAAGAATATCCCGACTTTCAAATTAGCGATACTTTTTTTGAGCCTCTCCCTGATGATATTATTGCTGCTTTTAATGGAGAAAACTCGTGAAACTTCTCCTTGATACCTGCACTTTTCTCTGGTTGACCAAGGGAAGTGAAGAACTTTCTTCCAAATGCAGTTGCCGCTTTTACTGATCCCAAACTCCGCACAAAGATCCTTTTGACCGTATTGTGAAAATTTTTTCAATTTACGGGTTACCCTTCTTAACCGTTAACCGATAACCGTAGTTAATATGATCTCAGTAAAAAACATCTCAAAAACATTCAAACTATACAAAACACCATCCGACCGGTTAAAGGAGATTCTTCTAAGACGCTGCTACCATAAAAATTTCCATGCAGTTAATAATGTAAGCTTTGAGGTTCAAAAAGGTGAAACCCTCGGAATAATAGGTGAAAATGGCGCCGGCAAATCAACTATTCTCAAACTTTTAACCGGAATCCTCATACCGGATACAGGCTCTGTTAATGTAGAAGGCAAAATCACAGGTCTTCTCGAACTCGGAACAGGGTTTAATGCTGAATTCTCAGGAATTAATAATATAATTCATAATGCCACCTATCTTGGACTTTCAAGACAGGAGATAGATAACAGGCTTGATACAATAATTGAGTTTACAGAACTGGGTGAGTTTATCCACGAACCTGTAAAAACCTATTCCTCGGGTATGGTCATGCGTTTGGCATTTTCAGTTGCCATTCATGCGGAACCAAAAGCATTTGTTGTGGATGAAGCCCTGTCGGTGGGAGATGCCTATTTTCAGCAGAAATGTATGCGAAAAATCAGGGAATTTAAGGATAACGGGGGTTCTATTGTGTTTGTCTCCCATGACATGAACGCTGTAAAAATCTTGTGTGACAAGGCAATTTTATTGAATCACGGCAAAGCTGATGAATATGATGAGCCTGAAGCAATCATTAATAGTTATAATTTTCTCATTGCACAACGATCCAGAGGAGAAGAAATCACATACAGGGATGATCTTGTATCTTCCGGGTATGGTAATCACAAAGTGATGATCAATAAAATTACACTGTTAGATGAAAATAACAGTAAATCTGAAATTATCATGAGCGGTCATCCTGTTAAAATCAGTGTTCGTATTACAGGAAATAAGGCAATGACCGATCTTACTTTGGGAATTCTGATACGGGACAGGTTCGGGCAGGATATTTATGGAACAAACTCCTATTATCTTAAAAAACAGATAAATATTCAATCTGAACAGACCATTGTAGTGACTTATGCCTTTAAAGAGTTTAATCTCGGTGCAGGCAAATATTCCATCACTGCAGCAATCCACACCGGTTCAAGCCATATTGACGAGTGTGTTCACTGGATGGATAAAGGTGCTCTCTTTGAGGTTGTTGCAGGAGATGGTCATTTTTTCACAGGTCTGGTACGGCTGACACCTGATTTGCATGTGCAGAGGAATTAAATTATGATTGAAATTAATACTCCGGAGATCAATATTGATGAAATAAATGCCCGCATTGATCAAGAGGTGCAGCAGCACAAAAAGGCTGATCATTTTATTGAAGGGATAGATTTTAAACCAGCAGCAAGGGTGGAGAGAGCTTTCAAACCTCTTCCCTTTAATAACAAATCTGTCTCTAAAAATTATTTTTTACAGTTTCACGGTCAGGATTTTATTAACGCTGTTTACTCTTTAATACTTCACAGAGAACCAGATACCAAAGGGGGGGAAATCTATCTTGAGAAATTGCAGAACGGTGAACTCACAAAAGTTGATATTATAGGCAGGCTCCGTTATTCAAAAGAAGGAAGAAACAAAAAAGTCCCTGTAAAAGGCCTTTTATTTGCATTTATACTCCAGACTTTTTTTAAAATACCCGTGCTGGGATGGGTTTTGAGGGTTGTTACAGGTATGTTAAATCTTCCCAGTATCTTAAAAAAT
>JAUVKE010000501.1 GCA_030592105.1 Desulfobacteraceae bacterium | reverse complement strand
GCAACAATCAGAATTATTCATCAGAATTTCTGGATTGCCACGGGTTCCAATATTGTCGGCGTAGTTCTCGGGGCTTTGGGGTTTTTGTCTCCGGTTATGGCAGGCCTCATTCATATTACCCATACTGCCGGCATTATGGCAAACTCATCAAGACTGTTATTTTATGATCACCCGCTGTTATCTTCAAGTCATAGTGATATAGAAAAAGAGATTCAAGAGGCGTAAATGGATTTAAATCTGTTTGAAGATCTTCGCAGACATATTGTAATTGCTCATAATATTCCCGGAAGAATCCGTTTCAGGTTTAATGCATTGATTGCTTTAAATCCCAGGATAAAAAAATTTATCGGCAAAAATAATAATTTTTTGAAAAATATAGATTCAAAGTTTCGTGGAGTAAAAAAAATCAGAACAAATATACCGGCACGTTCAATTGTCCTTGAGTACGACAGATCGATTATTAACCCGTCATTAATCACGGAGCTGTTCATTACCTGTGATCCGGATCGGGCAAAGGCTATAATCGATGAACTGACAGTTTGAATTAATTAAAGATAAATTAAAGGAGGATTTTTTATGCAGAATACGGATAGTTCTCATGATGACAGGGGCACGGAATCATGCAATGCTTCTGAAGGCGGTCAAGGCCAAACCAGAACTGGCTCTGATTCCGGAGGAGAATCAGGCAGTCAAAATGCCTATGATATTCCTCGTTATACTTCTGAAGGGAATGTTCTTGGAAGGCCGCAGGAGGAGAATAACCCTCAGTCTGCAGGCAATGTACAGGCAGGCGGTCAGATACCGCAGCCTGGCAGTTTTCAAGGCGCAGTTCCTGGCGCATATCAGCAGGCGCCGCCGCAAATGCAGCCCCAGGGTATGTATAATCAGGTTCCGCCGCAACAAATGCAGCCCCAAAATGTTTATCAGCAGAATCCTGCCCAGCCTGTTTATCAGCAAAATCCATATAACACTCAATATGTGCCTCCTTATCTAAATCAGCAGGCACCGCATAACACTCAATATGTGCCTCCTTATCTAAATCAGCAGGCACCGCCACCACCAGGGGAACAACCAGAAGCCGGAGAAAAAAGGCCTGGCCAGATTATGGATGTTGTAAATGGTATTATTAATGGAGAAAGCCCTGATGTGCCCAAAATAATAGATCTCTTTGAAAGCATGGATACCCGGTTATGGAAAGGCGCAATGATAGGAGCCGGGGTTGTGCTTCTTGCAACCAATGAAACTGTAAAAAAAACCATAGGAGATCTTTTGTCCGGTATTATGGGGAAGTCTGGTAAAACTGAAACTGAAAAAGGAGAAAATGATGTATGATAAAATAAAAGCTCAGACAGATTTTTCGCTGTCAAGAGCTGTTCTTGCAATGGGTGGCGTTGGAGCTGTTATGGGCGCTGTATCTTCAGCCGCAAAAAATATTTCTATGATAAAAAAGAATGAAATTGGTGGAGTTGAAGCTACAAAATCAGTATTAAAAGAATCTGCAGGGGTTGGTCTTGCGACGGCTGCAGCAACGGTTGTTATAGGTGCTGTTGTGCCAAGAAACAGTTTTTTTTCCATATTGGGGTTTGCGGTAGTTGCTTCGGGAACTAAGATTCTGTGGGACAAGGCTGGATATCCTGAAAAGAAGGCTTTGCCAATGCCAAAACCAGCACTGAAATCTGAAACAGATTCGGAAGAAGAAAAATCTCCGGAGAAAAAATAATTTTTACAAATAAAACATGATAACTGAAGCTATTAGCGTTTAACCGTTAGCATTGAAAGGTGGTGGAAATGAGAAATTTTAGAGAACTTAATCAACAGGTCAATGAGGTAAAGAGAATGTTGAACAGTTTTATCCAAAAGCTAACCGCTAATGGCT
>JAUVKE010000024.1 GCA_030592105.1 Desulfobacteraceae bacterium | reverse complement strand
GCTTATCTAAGGGGCGACACGCCATATCTCAGAGGGACCATTGGAATGATAAATATGGTAGAAGATCTCCTTTCCAAGGATAAAAGGACAAAGCCTGTAATTATTTATCAGATGACCTGGAGCAATGGCGGCGACTGCCTGGTGGTAAAACCCGGGATAAAAACAGCAAAAGACCTTAAAGGAAAAACCATAGCTCTCCAGGCATATGGGCCCCATGTGGATTACCTTGCTAAAATTTTAAAAGATGCCGGGCTTTCCATGGAAAATGTTAACATCCTGTGGACAAAAGATTTAACCGGATCTGATAATTCTCCTGCAGAGGCTCTTTACGATAAAAAAGTTGATGCTGTGCTGGTTATTATACCGGATGGGCTCATGCTGACTTCCAACGGAACAGTGGGAACAGGCTCTGAAGGTTCTGTAAAAGGGGCAAAGATACTCCTTTCCACCAAAACGGCCAACCATATTATCGCAGATGTTTATGCTGTGAGAAGCGATTATTTCGCCACGCATAAAACTGAAGTGGAGGCTTTAGTACATGGGCTTTTGATTGCGACACAGGAAGTCAAAGAGCTTTTTAAAAACAGAACAGCGAAAATAGACGAGTATAAGAAGACCCTTAGCGCCGCAGCTAAAATATTGCTGGACAGTCCCCAGGCAACAGGGGATGCTGAAGCGCTCTTTGGAGATTGCAACTTTGCCGGTTTGAGAGGAAATGTTAAATTTTTTGGTGACACGAACTGGCCCCGCAACCTGAAAAACTTGACAGATGAAATTCAATCCGCATTTATTCTCCTGGGTCTTATGACGCAAAAGGGAGCGGCATTGCATGCCATGTGGAATTACGACAACTTCAAGCAGGGCCTTACAGGGGTTGATAATGTGGAAGCCCCAAGGTTTAAAGCTAAAGAACTTGCCAGGGTTGTGGCAAAAAAACAGGCCATGGGGACCCTTGATGAAGGTGAACTGTTCAGCCTTGAGATAAATTTTAAGCCCAATCAAAAGGTTTTTTCTGAGGACATATATGCAGCAGGTTTTAAAAAGGTTGTTGAGCTGGCATCAACCTATGGAGGAGCTGTAATTACAGTTGAAGGACACAGTGATCCTCATAAGTACAACAAGCTTGTCAAAAAACAAGCCGCTCCCATGGTTTTAAAGCGGACAAAACAGGCCGCAAAAAATCTCAGCATGAACAGAGCATTGGAAGTCAGGAACAGTATTATAAAATTTGCCCGCGCTAAAAGTGTTCCACTCGATGAAAGTCAGTTTACCGTTATCGGCCATGGAATATCCAACCCAAAATATGGCAAACCACAGACAAAAGAGGAATGGCTCAGCAATATGCGGGTTATGTTCCGAATTATTCAGATTGAAGCAGAAGAGTCGGTTTTTGAACCCCTCAACTAGAAACCATAATATAAGGCGGGTTAAAATGAAAAAAATATTTACTTTTCCTGTTTTGATCTTTATTACTTTTATTTTATTCGGATGTGGAGATGAACCCCGATCAGATGATCAGAAAAAACAAGTTGCAGTTCAAAAACAGCAGCAGGAAAAAGTTCACGAAAACAGAGAACCAGTCAAAAAGATAAAAAAAGTATGGCCATTTGACGATGATTTTTCTGATGAAACGGAGCTCGACGACAATCCAATTGCAAAAAACTTTATTCTTATCCTTGATGGGTCAGGGAGCATGAATGAAACAGGGTGTTCGGGCGGAAGAAAAAAAATAACTGTGGCAAAGGAAGCTGTTGTGCAATGGTCAAAAAACATCCCTGCAGATGCAAACCTCGGGCTCATAGTATTTTTTAACAACGACTGGTCTGTTCTCCCCTTATCCCGTGGAAATAGAGATGAATTTATAAATACGGTTAAAAATATTTCTGCAAGGGGAGGGACTCCCCTTTCCAGCGCATTTGGAAAAGCCTATGAAGATTTCACTAAGCAGGGACAAAAACAACTCGGATACGGGGAATATACCATCGTAGTTGTTACAGACGGAATAGCAAATGATGCAAAAAGACTCTCCGAATATATAAACTACATCCTGACCAATACACCTATAAATATTTACAGCATAGGCTTTTGCATTGGTAAAAAACATTCTCTAAATCAACCCGGGCAAACAATATACAAAGCCGCAAACAATCCTGCTCAGCTTAAACAGGGACTTGGTGAAGTTCTTGCCGAATCTTCCACTTTTGATGATACAAAATTCGAATAAGGAAAGGCTGACACATAATTTTTCAATAAATTTCTATGGCTACCCATAAAAAATTAAATTATAAAGAGCCGACAGCTATACATCTGGCCGTATGAAATTTATTATTTGAATAGTGAATGCAAAAGGATAAACTATGAATAGAGGAGTTCTATATAGATGAATAAAACTATTCTTGGAGCAGTGATAGTATTTTTTCTTGTAGCTGCAGGAGCAGTGGGCCTGAAATTTTTATTGCCGAAATTTGAAGAAAGCCGCCAAAAAGCTACCAGTGATGCGGCTAAAACCAAAGGAAAGATAAAAATAGCCATGGATAACTGGATTGGCTATTTTCCCCTCAGGTCTTTGGAAATGGCTAAAATGATGCGAAGATCCGGCTATATCCTTGAATGTGAGGATGATATGGCCGATTATGATAAACGGATGGAGCGGTTAAAAAAAGGAGAGATTGACTTTGCCGTGGCTACAGTCGATTCTTATCTCATAAACGGAGCTTTGTACCATTATCCCGGTACTATCATTATGGTTATCGATGAATCCAAAGGGGGAGATGCCATACTGGCAAACAAGAAAAAGATTGGCAGTCTTGATCTGCTGAAGGGCAAAAAGGAGATCAAGGTTGCCTTTACGCCGAACAGTCCGAGCCATTATCTGCTTAAGGCAGCTGCGGATCATTTTGATGTGCCGAAACTCCTTCCCGCTGGAAAAATGCGTTTTGAAACTGAAGGTTCCCAGGAAGCCCGAAAAATGCTTCTTGCCGGAAAAGTGGATATAGCGGCATGCTGGGAACCGGATGTCTCACGAGCTCTTGATAACAAAAATATTATCAGGCTTTTGGGTACCGAAGATACTGAACGGCTCATAGTCGATATTCTCGTTGTTAACAGAGCTTTTGCCCTGAAAAATGATGAAGTTGTTAAGCTGGTTTTGAATAACTATTTCAGAACTTTGAAAAAATACCGGGATAATCCTGATATCCTTTTAAATCAGGTAAAAAAGGAGACAGGTCTTTCCAAAGACCTGGTCACCTCCATGCTTAAAGGGGTCAAGTGGGTAAATCTTAATGAGAACTGTGCAAACTGGCTCGGCATTTCTGTGGAGGGGAGCTATGGGGATGAAGGGCTTGTGGATACGATTAATGCTACTGTAAATATACTTGTACATGCAGGAGATTTTTCAAAAAGCCCCATCCCTGATAATGATCCATATATATTAACCAACAGCTCATTTATCGATTCTCTGTTTTCAAAAGGAATAACAGGTTTTACCGTGCCAAAACATGGCGGGGTAGTTCCAGCAACTTTGAATTCAATTGAAACAAAATTTGCTCACCTGGATACAACAAAATGGGATTCATTAAAAGAGGTGGGAACTTTAAGGGTGGAACCGATTGTTTTTCAGCAGGGCGCAACAGATCTGGATATTATTGCGAAAAAAGTAATTGACCAGGCTGTGGAAAATCTCAAGCATTATCCTAATTTCAGGGTGGTCATCAAAGGGCATACAGGAACGCGGGGTGACAAAAAAGAAAATCTACGTCTTTCCCAGGAACGCGCTAATGCTGTGCAAAGATATATGGAAGTGACTTACAATGTGGATACAAACAGATTACACCCAACAGGCCTTGGGGGGACAAAACCCCTTGCCAGGTTGCCTGGAGAATCAAACAGATCGTTGAGTTACAGGCTTTCCAGAGTAGAGCTTGTGCTGGTCAGGCAGGATTATTAATCAAAAAAGTAACTATTCAGCTATTTGAAAAATGCTGATTCCAGAAACGCTTCAGATCATAGCTGAAGCGGTGTATCTTAGGGTTCGCTGAATAGTTACTCAAAAAAATACTATTATCCACCCCTATGAAAATCACAAAATATTAAACCAGAAATTATTTTTAAATATCATAGCTGAGCGAACCCTAAGGAAAATTAAATGGCCGAAATTCAAAAGGCTTTAACGGTTGTTACACCGCCAAAACCTGGTGATTATCTGAAAAAAGCGATTCGGGGAGCAATAATAGATAAAACGCTAAAACATCCTGTAGCTGTGTATCCCATAGCTATTGGTGCATCCTGCGGATTTATCGGCTGGCTTTTCAATATGCCTCTTTTGTATATGGCCGCTTTAGCCAGCGCGTTTGTTGGAGTGCTGTTTTCCGTTTCCCGCATTTTTATCTTCCGTGAAAAAATGGAAAAAGAATATATTAATAAGATGAATATAAAACAAAAACAGTATGAAGAATATCTTAAAATACTTTTACGAAAAGAGCTTAAAGAATGCAGCACCATTGATGGGCTTGAAAAATATGCAGCACAGGGAAGGGTTCAATTTGACCAGATTCAGGAAAAATATGCCAATATCCAGGAACTTTTAAAATTAAAAATCAGCAGTACAGAATTGACTTTTGCAAGGTTTATCGGGGCCTCCGAGCAGGTAAATTTAAGTGTGTTTGATAATTTAAAAAATATTGTTGCTTATTTAAAAAGTACTGGTTCTATTCATACGGATTTGATTGAGACGCGCCTTAATGAAAAAAATGGTAATGACAATCTATCTGACGATGAAATAAAACAGAATAATGCCTTGAAAAAAAGACTGAAAATTAAAGAGAAACAATTAAACAAAGTCCAAATACTTCTTACAAAAAATGAATCTGCCATGACGGAAATGGAAATAATTTCAGCAGCAATTGCACAATGGCAGCAGAGCGGTGGTTTTGCCGGTACAGACTTTGAATCTGCCATAACACGTCTCCAGGAACTGGCAGAAACCGCTCATGCATATGACACTGTTTAATTGGCTGAAGCTGTTTTTGTCTTCGCACTATTTTATAAGAAAATGATGAATTTTGAATTATGAATTAAGGAATTCTACTAATTTATAAAATGCCATTAACCGCTATCTCATTTTCATATTTTGTTGTACCCGACAGAGCATGCTGGTTATTCAAAAGATGAATAGAGAAAATCTGTTTATAAAATAAACGCTAACCAGAATAAAAAGGGAGGCCGGATATGTCCGCAACACAAATCACACAGGAAAGCAATGCTATTGTACTTTCAGATCCTACCGAGGTTAAGCAGGAACTGGGGCTGGCAGTATTAACAAAGATTGCTCCAGAGGGTGAGCGTGACCCAAAACTCGAAAAACAGGCTGCCGATTTTGTTCAAGCTGTTTTAGCGTTTGACCCTGAAAACCCCGCACATGTTAATGATAGAGAACAGAATATAACTGCTGTGGAAAATCTTGGAAGTAAAAGCCAGCAAGAGGCTGCGCATAGAAGCGCAATGCTCAGGGAGCCGATTAAAAAACTGGCTGCCAGAGGGGAAGATGGGGGAAAAGTTGCAAACGCACTTGTTGATTTAAAAAATCAGGTGGAAGAGCTTGATCCGGGCAGCTTCGATTTTAAGGCTGGCTGGTTATCCCGTACTTTGGGGCTGATCCCTGGGGTGGGAACACCACTTAAAAATTTTTTTTCCAGATTTCAGTCTGCACAAACAGTTATAGATGCTATTATACGTTCCATGGAAGATGGCAAAAAGATTTTGCAAAGGGATAATGTAACTCTGGCACAGGATCAGAAAATTATGCGGAGCCTTACCCTTAATCTTCAAGATGTGATTAATCTGGGTTTTTCCATTGATCAAAAATTTTCATATGCACTGGAACGTGAAATATCGTCTGAAGATTCAAAAACCACATTTATCGAAAATGAAATTCTTTTTCCCCTTCGTCAGCGGATTCAGGATCTCCAGCAGCAGCTTGCAGTTAATCAGCAGGGCGTACTTGCAATTGAAATAATCATCCGCAACAATAAAGAACTTGTAAAAGGTGTGGACAGGGGAATAAATGTTACGGTTAATGCGCTGAATGTAGCTGTTACCGTAGCTTTGGCACTTGCCAATCAAAAAATTGTACTCGACAAAATCGCAGCGGTTAACAAAGTGACCAGTAATCTTATTGCACAGACTGCTGCAACGCTGAAAACTCAAGGAGTCGAGGTCCATAAACAGGCTGCATCCACACAGCTTGATATGGAAACATTAAAACAGGCTTTTACAGATATTAACGCTGCCCTGGATGACATTTCTTCCTTCAGAAAGGAGGCATTGCCCCAGATGGCAAATAACATTCTTGAGATGGACAAACTTACTAAACAGACAGAAACGTCCATACAGAGACTTGAGCAAGGGTCCAAGCTGGCGCCTGCTATTACCCTTGATGTGACACCGGAATAGGTTCAATCTATTGCTGAAATTAGAAATAAGCCCAAATAATTTTAACCTGTGCAATTAGGTAATAAAAAAATACGAATTAAAGGAGGAGATATGCTGAAAAAAATAGTGCTGATCATGGCAACAGTACTTTTATCAATTTGCGTATATTCAAACTGCATGGCAAAAAAGAGTTTTAATATAGCATGGTCCCATTATACCGGATGGGAGCCGTGGGAATATGCCAGCTACTCCGGAATACTGGACAAGTGGGCGAAAAAATATAACATCAAAATAAAACTGAGCCTGGTAAATGATTACATCGAAAGTATTAATCTTTACACAGCAGGCAGCTATGACGGCTGCGTTATGACAAATATGGATGCTCTTACCATCCCTGCCGTGGGTGGAATCGATTCCACAGCATTAATTATTGGTGATTTTTCCAACGGAAATGATGGAATTGTAATAAAAAACGGAACAACCATATCAGATCTAAGGAATAGAAAGGTCATGCTTGTGGAACTTTCAGTCTCCCACTATCTTTTAACGCGTGCCCTTCTAATGAACAAGATGACAGAAAGGGACCTCACCCTGATAAATACTTCTGATGCGGATATTGCTGCGCTTTTTGCATCCGGATCAAATGCTGCCGTGGTTACGTGGAATCCTCCTCTTATTCAGTGCAGAAATGTAAAAGGGGCGAAACTTATATTCGACTCCTCCAAAATTCCAGGTGAAATCATCGATATGATGGTGGTACGGACAAAGACGCCTGACGTCTTGAAAAAAGCCCTTACAGGTGCCTGGTATGAAACCATGTCGATTATGCAGGAAAAAAGTAAAAAAGGAAAAAATGCCATTGCATACATGGCTGAATTTGCAGGCGGGACAGTTCCCGAGTTCAAGGCTCAACTTAAAACAACGGCCATGTTTTACAAAGCCTCCGATGCTCTGCTTTTTGCCAAAGGGGATGCCTTAAAAAAAACCATGGAATATGTCCGCACCTTCAGCTTTCAGCATGGTCTTTTTGGGGATGCGAATTCTGAAAACTTTGTGGGAATCCTTTTCCCTGACGATTCTGTGACGGGAAACAAGGAGAATATAAAACTCCGTTTTAACGCCTCTTTTATGCAAATGGCAGCCGACGGCAAATTATAAAAAGAGAAATTTTTTTTTACATCTTCCTGACCGGACACTACTAATAAAAAATCGGAGAAAAAATGGAAAAAAAGGGGGCGTGGTTTCTGGGTATTCATGCCGATCCCCCCAGATTGCTGCGGTACATACTGGCGATTTTACCTTTTCTGCTCCTTGTTGTTATTTATATTATAGCATCTGATATCAGACACAAAGAGAATCCCTATGACAAATTGGTTCCCCCCATATCTAATATAGGAAAAGCTCTACAGAAAACTGCATTTTCAAAGGATAAAAGAACAGGAGATATTCTTTTAGTAAAAGATACATGCGCCAGTTTAAAACGGCTCTTTACAGGAATTTCCCTGGCTGCGGCTTCAGGATTTATTTTAGGTGTCAATTTGGGGATGATGCCCGGAATAAGGGGCTTGATTCTCCCCTTTATTGTATTTATATCCAATATTCCGGCTCTTGCGATTTTACCTGATTTATTCATTCTGTTCGGAGTGGGGGAAACAGGAAAAATTATGCTGATTTTTCTTGGGACATTTCCACTGATAACAAGGGATGTTTACCTGGCAGCAAAACAAATACCGACTGAAACAATAGTCAAGGCCCTCACTCTGGGGGCCTCACAAAAAGGGGTCATTTACAGGGTTGTAATGCCCATGCTGATCCCAAAACTTATCGAAACCATCAGGCTCTCCCTTGGGGCAGGATGGCTTTTTCTCATAGCATCTGAAGCAATAGCATCCCAAAGCGGTCTTGGATACAGAATCTTTCTTGTGAGACGGTATCTTTCCATGGATATAATTATCACATATGTGGTGTGGATAACATTAATAGCATTTATTGCAGATTTTATTTTAAAAAAATGGGTGGCTATACGGTATCCGTGGTATCATGAAAAAGAAGGGGTGTAACAAAGGTCGTGAATAATTCTACCGAATATATTCTTTATCTTAAAGACGTGCGCAAAATATATAATGACAAAATTGTTCTTGATGACATCGATCTTGCCGTAAGCAAAGGAGAATTCTGCACAGTCGTGGGACCCAGCGGATGCGGCAAGTCGACTCTCTTGCGGCTGATACTTGGCCAGGAACAACCTTCATCAGGAAAAATTTTAATGACAGGGAAGCCTATACAACTCCCCTCACCTGATCGCGGCATTGTTTACCAGAAATATTCCCTTTTTCCCAATCTCACAATTTTAAAAAATATTATGTTAGGAAAAGAGCTTGCTCTCCCTTTTATAGGAAGAAGAAGAGCAAAAAAAAAAATACACAATGAAGCCATGCATTACCTTGGGGATGTTGGACTGGCTGAACATGCAGAAAAATATCCTTACCAGCTTTCAGGTGGAATGCAGCAAAGGGTTGCCATTGCCCAGGCTCTGATTATGAAGCCAAAAATTCTTATGATGGATGAACCCTTTGGAGCCCTTGACCCTGGGACAAGGGAAAATATGCAGCTCATGATTTTAAAACTCTGGGAAGAAAATAGAATGACAATTTTTTTTGTGACACATGATCTTGAAGAGGCTGTTTTTTTAGGTACACGGATACTTATTCTTTCCCAGTTCTATCTCCACGAAAGCGGCGATAAAGGTGAAGTTCAAAACGGCGCCAGAATTGTTGCGGATTATCCTTTGGAAAGTTTTGCACCCTCGTCCACAAAGGTCAAGGAGACCGCAGAATTCGGCAAGCTCATTCAAAATATCAGATATGAAGGATTTGATCCTGAATATTTTCAACATGCAGCACGTTTTAATCTTGAACATTCGGATTCTTTCCAAACCTTAAAAGGAAAATAACAGGGGTAAACCAATTATATTTATTAATGATAAGTTCTCAGCGGCGGCCGCTCTTTGTGCCCGTACGCAGGAACATTGTGTAAAGTGGACCCCAAGTCAAGGAAGTCTTTCTTTCAGCTTTTGGGCAATTTATCGACTGCAAATCAACACACCGCGGCTTTTTGCGCTCCGCTGCATTTGCATTGTTATTTGATATTTATTACTGTCCCTGCCTGCCAAGCATCGGTCTTAAAAAATTCCAAACGCCATCTTCAAACGCTTGAAATGCCTTTATGCTTATTCCATTGTCAAAGGCGTATATTTGTATGAGCTCTGAATTTCCCTTAAAGTTTATTTAGAAATGTTAAATAAAAATTCTCGGATATCTGATGCAAACTCTTGAAAATAGGTTTTTGGCTTAGCAGCTGATAAACTAAATCCGTAGTATAAAATTACATTCTGTGTTTCTAATACAACTGATGGGGCTTTTGCTCCTTTAAGTATATGAACAAAATCACCTAGCACATTGAATTTACGGTTAATTATACGAATATTCCGCACTAATCTTTGAGAAATAACGACGAATTGTTTATTTCCAGTCAATATTAAACTTTCAAGCCATTGAAGATGTTCTTTATCGAGAAGTTCTAAAAATAATTTATCATCTGTATTCCCTATGGTTGGAATGTTGAGTAATTCAACAAATGTGAAGTTTTCTGCATCGTTTTTGCCAAAACCGAGAGAAGAAAATTTCTGGTGATAAGGAACCCCACCTTCAGAACGCTTAAACGGATATTCGTTTAACATGAACGGATGATGCTTTCCCGTTCTTTTCCAAAATTCGACACCATCAGAATGATATTCAAGGATTTTTTTAAAAAAAACGTGCTTTGAGATCTCTGGAGAATAATTAGCATCATTGCCAAGAAATATAACCTTTGCATCTTCAGGTTTTTGTCCTTGAAATGGCTTTTCAGAATATAGCTGAATTAGCTCTTTTGATGGATGTATGCCATATTTCATTTGTTTGTCCTTTCTAATTTCCTAATTGTGATTTTATTCTCTGCGACTTAACGTCATGGAATAACGGTTGAAAAAAAGTGGCTGTCAGATGAGAAAAAAAGCATGGAAAGTACGCTACAGCTTTAGAAGTCTTCTTGACAACCTTACCGATTTTTTTCAGTCAGTGCCGAGAATCGATGTCGGCTCCATCGGCGACGATAAATTGACCGTGTTAATAAGTAAAAAAAATTCCCACCAGATTGGAGTATATATCTGAAAAATATTTCTATGTCAGACCTCGGTAAAAACAGCATTTTAAGCGTATTTTTTTGGACACTTTTCTTTTAAAACAGATGACGAACCAACTTCAATCTGTAATATTTTTCCAATCGGCAATCATATCCATGGCATATTTGTTCTCGACACCGGGCAACCACAGGGGGTTGCCCCTACGGCGGTTCGGCCGGATCTTATTTTCATCGGTTGATAGTCGTTAACCACGGCACGGTATAAACATGGTTAAAACCAAATTCGCAAATATATCATGGATAATCTTGGAAAACGGGATTTGGACCGGGGAGATACCAATGCATTGTGAAAACAATCGTAGGGGCAGGCCCCTGCGCCTGCCCTGATATGATAGACCACCATGTATAGATGTTCATATAAATAATTCCACTCCGTTATCGTCGCCTGCGTATTATAAATACGCCTTCTCCCTCTGGCCTTGTGAAATTATTTATGTGACGGTCTATATATCAGAGCTTACGGCCGAACTCAAGAGCCCGCTTATTTATGCTGATTCCTGTATTTGCCACAACAACTTCATGGCCGGTATCGGTGCAGGGGAGATATACAAGAGTTGAGGTGTCTATTTCAAAGGTCATGTCAGGCAGGTTGGGAATAACCTGCTTTTTATTTACAGCTGCATTTGCAAGAACGATTTTCATGGCCTGAATAGCCTCTGTACGTGGGAGAGTTACAGGGTATAAATTTTTTTTTGGAATTTTTTTATCCGGTTTGAAAAATCTCTGGGAGACGGTTAATTGTTTTGAAACCTGCAAAAAAGTTTTTGGTCTGATTTTAAAAGCAGGATTCCAAAAATTCATCTCCATTTTTTCCCATGATTTATCAATCACTATCGGCTGATTGGTGAGACGGAGAAAATCAGCATAAGAACCGAGTTTTATCCCATTGGTTTTAGCAGATATTTTCCAGAATGGGAGATACAGGTCTGCATCAGACCCACCAGAGACAGCCATAAAATCTACTTCCACAAATTTTCCTTTAAAAACCTCCCATGCAGTATCACAATTTCCGCATACAAGGGTAACGCTGTCCCTTTCAGCACCAAGATTCCAGCCGCATCTGGGACATATTGTGGGGAGAAAATCATATTTCCATGATGACCTGACGGTTAGATTCTGTTTAAAAGCATCTTCTCCACCGGAAAGATCTGATATCGATCTGTTTAAAACAGCATCAAAGATCCTGCCGTTTTCAATATATAAGGGGAGGTAGATAATACTTAGGGTTTCGCCGATATATGCCCGATGATATAACTTTCCCTTTAAGGAAGAAGAAGATAGTGCCGCTGCTTTTGCCACCAGTTTTGAGGCTTTCAGGGTAAACTTTAAAAAAGAACCCGGGGTCTCCTGGGAAACAATCTTCATTTTCATTGCCTGGGGCCTTAAGCCCAATGAAGTCGGCAATCCTTGAACGGGAAACCCCGCGCTGGTGATATCTATAACCTTGTGCCCCAGGGTTAGATTCTGACAATAAAAGACCTTTCCCTTAAATCGCAGATATGGAGCATAGATTATATCCTTGCCAGGAGCCTTATGAGGAAGTGCAAAACGGAGATAATTATGGGGATAAAGATAATTATCAACATTACAATAGGGGCACCTCAGGATATGATCGGTTTCATCCAGCTCTATTCCCCCTCCACACTGGGGGCATTGATGTTCAACAGTAAATCCCATTTTATTTTATTTTCTCGCCGCACTGGTTGCAAAAACTCGATTCAGGAAGATTTTCAGTTTTGCAATTGGGACAAACAGGAGAAACAGGTTTTTCATCAGCAGGGTGTCCGCATCGGGAACAAAATTTAGCATTGGGGGGCAAATTTTTCCCGCAATTAACACATTGATCCAATATTAACTGCTGATGTCCGCACAAGGGACAAAATCTGGAATTTTCCGGCACCAGATTACCACAGTCAGAACATTCAATCTCTTTTGCAGGGGGCTCAGGGCTGCCGGGGCTCTTTCCAGCTACGGCTCCACCCGCCGGTGGGTTATTAAAACTCTGGGAAAACATGGCAGGAACCATCAGGCCTAAACCCATACCGATTCCTGAGCCTGCATCCCCTGTTGACTCAGCAGCCTTTTCCATTGCCATGGCTGCCTTCATCTTAATGAGTTTATCAAAATCACCGATTACGCCCATCCTGCTTTTGTCATCTATGGCCTGCTGTACCTCTGGAGGAGGTGTAATCGAGGTGATATAAAGAGCGTTCAAACTCAGGCCAAAATGTTCAAAATCGTCATGGAGTTTTTTCTGCAAACCTTCAGAAAGTTCCTCATACCTCCCTGGCAAATTAAAAAGACTGTCAAGATTTTCACCAAGATAATCATTAAAACGGGAGACAATCACCCTTTTAAGATATTCCTCTATCTCATCTGTGGAAAACTTACCCATGGTACCCACAAGAGTGTTTATAAACAAAACAGGCTGGGTTATCTGGATATTAAAGATTCCGTGGGCCCTTAGCCTTATGAGTCCAAGCTCATCGTCCTTAAAAGCCACAGGATCTCTGGTTCCCCACTTAAGATTCGGGAACACCTTCATGTTGGCAATATAGACTTCTGCGCGCAGGGGACTTGTCATGCCCCAGGGAATAGAAAGAATTTTAGTGAGAATGGGTATATTAGCAGTTTTTAAGGTATGCCTCCCCGGACCAAATGCATCGCAGGCCTTTCCCTTGTAAAAAAAGACAGCCGCCTGACTTTCCCTAACCGTCAACTGTGCCCCAAACTTTATTTCACCGGAGCCATGTTCCGGCAATCTATGCACCAGCTCCCGTCCTGTTTCATCAAACCACTCTATTACCTCAAGAAAAACCAGATTATTATCTGTCCCCATGGTATTCTCCTTTACATTCAAGTGGACTTTCAAAAAACAAATCAGTCAAATCTTTTAATAATGCTTTAAAAAAAACTGATTACATTTTCACAATCATTTGTCAAAAATAAATTTTAAAAAATTAAAAAAAATATTTCCTGATTTCCAGAATTTATCAGTAGTGTCCGGTTAGACTCTTGCGTGAGGGGAGTTTAATTGTTACGCTTAATAAAATTATAACCTCGGATGCAAAAAATCATATACAGGAGTCGAGTTTGCAAAATCTGAAATACGGCACTGAAACAATCCCCTTTGCTTTTCCGGATCATGCAGATGTGTTTCATATTGATGAACCTGAAATATCAATTACACCTGCCAAATTTGCACACCGGATTAAAACCTTTCTGGTGCAGCTAAACCCTGATCTAAAAGATGTGGCCATTGTTCTGGCAGATAAAACACGGGTATGCGGATATCAGAAATACCTCCCTGTATTAATTGAGACCCTTGAACATTTCGGGACATCCCCTGATCATATCTCCATTTTCATAGCCTATGGAACCCATGCCCGCCAAAGCGAAGAAGAGTCCCATGCTATTTACGGAAATTCCTACAAAAAATACCGCTTTATCCATCATGAATGTACAGATGAAAGCCTCTTCATTCATAGGGGCAAAACCTCCCGCGGCACCCCGATAATGATCCGAAAAGATATTTTAAAAGCACGTTTTTTAATTACCTTCGGAGCAGTATCGCATCACTACTTTGCAGGCTATGGCGGAGGACGGAAGCTGATCTTTCCAGGGCTTGGATTTCAAAAAGCCATTTACCACAACCACAGTCTGTTTCTGGATAAAAAGACCCGGACCCTGGCCCCTTACTGCCAGCCGGGAATTCTGGAAAAAAATCCCCTGGCAGATGATCTTAAAGAGATTGAAGGGCACAGATCAGCAGACATGTCCATTCACGGAATTCTAAACTCCCAGGGACAGATCTGTGATCTCCTCACAGGAAGGGGATCATCCCATTTTAAAAGGGCCTGCAGCGAACATGGAAAATATTTTGAAATATCAGAAAACCGGGTTTATGACCTGGTCATCGCCTCCTGCGGAGGATACCCGAAAGATATTAATTTTATCCAGACCCACAAGGCCCTTCATAATGCTGCAAAATTTGTCAAAACCGGAGGAACCCTTATCCTTATAGCAGAGTGCCGGGAGGGAATCGGATCTACAACATTTCTTCCCTGGTTTGAAATGAAAAGTAAAGAAAAGGCATTTAACAGACTGGCAGCGGATTATAAAGGAAACGGCGGAACAGCCCTCTCCATGATGTCTAAAACCGAAAGGATACGAATCTGTATGCTGACAGAGCTTGAGGATAATGTTACAAAAAAAATAGGTGTAGACCGTATTTCAGCAGATCAGGCGGCAACAATGGTCCACAACTGCTCCGGTTCCCTGACCGTAATTCCCAATGCAAGCCTGATGGTAAAAATAAGTGGATGAAAGTATATCGTAACTATTCAGCGAAACAACCGGGCTCCCGGCCTCTATTTTAAAAATAACGTTCATTACGATCAGCTGTTATGACGTTTTCAAAAAACATAGCAAAAAACATGGGATTTCAATTGGTTGCGCGCTGAATTTAAAACTTTGTTACTTAGAAGCTAATTATGTATAACCGCCATGCCCTGTCGGGCACAACAAAATATGAAAATGGGATAGCGGTTAATG
>JAUVKE010000091.1 GCA_030592105.1 Desulfobacteraceae bacterium | reverse complement strand
AGCTTAATGAGCGCATAATACAGCTGGAACAAAAAGTAGTATACTTGATCCAAAAACTCAAGGTTATAGAACTGAACAGTTAAAATCCCTGCTGCCAGGTTTTGCCGCGGGGTTAACAGCTGCGGGGTATAATTTAAAAATATTTTTCGGGGTATGGCCGTTGTGCCTTGTGAGTTCTTCTGTGAATGAACGTATCAATTTATCTGAGCGAAAGTGTATCAGTTTATCTGAGCGCTATAGCATAGAGAGGGACTGGGAAAAGCAGGCGACTTTTTCTCTTTTGCCCAGGCCGTCTAAAAGTCATTTTTTTAATTGTTCCAAGGCTGTAGCAAGCTTTTCCCATCCCCTCATGCCACATTATTATGCCAAAGGAGAAAATAGCATATGGGATGGACTATCAAATGCAGTAACACGAATTGCAAAGCTGACACGTGGGCGACAAATATTGTTGATCTAATAGAAAATCATTCGACTTGCAGGAACCGGGACACACATGGGAACCGTATTTACGTGGAGCAATACGTCTTGGGGACCCGGATGATACCTATCAACCATTTGTTTTCATGGTTAGCTATGAACCAACAGGTGGTTTTTCAAGGTTCAGTGCTCCGCAGTGTTGGCGGCAGGTGAGTTCGGTTAGTTCTTGCCTCGTTCCCATGCTGAAGCATGGGAACAAGAAAAAAACGAGAATCGTTAAAAATGTAAACTGTTTTTAAGTATGTATTAATAAAAGATGCCAATAAAAGGATGTTAATTCTTAAGAAACATCCTATTGCAGTTTTTCAACCTTTTCTTTACCAAATTCTTCTTTAACAGCCTGAGCCATTTTTTTTGATGTATTTTTAATCTTTTTAGTATTCTCCTTTGCTGCTTTTTTTATCTTTTCAATACTGCCAGTTCCTGAAAAAATTTTTGCAGTTGCAAATCCTGCCGCAAAATAAATAATTATTCTAAGCATTTAGTTCACCTCCTTTTTATAGGTTTTATTACGTCATTTTTTAGCATATGTAGTTGTCTAAGCATGGCTATATGCAAAACACAAGGCACAGTCACACGATATGCCGGTCCGGATACATCAAACAGCGCCCATAGAGCAGTTATTCCCCACCCCACTGCTCCGGCAAAAATTGTAACCCAGCGCGACAAAGCTGCACTGGTTGTAAAAGAGACCCCTCTTTGCAATGTTGTTTTAGCGATGGCATTTGCCACAATCAACGACAGCCTGTACGAGACATAACCTCCACCGGCAATTATTGCAGATTGTAAGATTGCCATGGGGAATTCATGATATCCGTTTATATTTTTTGTGTCTGCCATTATCCCTTTTAACAGTGCCTCTTTTTCGTCTATACTCATCTTTTCCCAAGATTTTTCAAGAACTTTTAAAAGAATTTGCTGCTCTATAAAATCTATAGCCTGTTTTTTGTTATAATTGATTTTCAGTTTATCTGCTACATTGCAAACGATCTCCTTGTAGTATACACCTGTGCCGCCTCGCATTATATTGGCGATTGTATTTCCGCCAAATTTTTGAATTTCGGCTGCAATCTCATTTGCATACTTAATATGATCAGGGTTATGTTTTTTATATACCTTAGTGGTTTGTATCTGTGATGATACACGCCCTTTTTTTGTAATGTATCCAACCAGGTTATCCAATTCATCATTATTACATTTCTTAATCAGGGGTATTAAATCAATATCCGGCTCTCTTAGTTTAATTTCCGGCAACGTTTATTTTCCTTTCAACTATTTTAACAAATTAGCAATTTTTGTAGCAAGCACAGGATAAAGCCTGTTACCAAGCAGATTTTTTACTGCGAATGCTCCTGCAATCAAGGCAAGCAGTCCCTTTATTCCGGATATCAGGGCAGTGTCTATTTCCGGCTCAGGGAGCTCCGCTTCTTTTGCAATATCAAGACTGTTACTTACATCTTTAACAAGATTTGCAAACCCGTCCCAGTGCTTTTTATTAAGTTTTATTCCTTGACGCCCAAGATCAAAAAATATTTCATCGGAATTTTCTATTAAGCCGAGTACCAGTATAATTTGAAAAAAGAAACGTTCCTGAGGTTTTACATCTTCCTCCCATCTTTTAACTGATGTTGCAGGTGCTCCTACCATTGAGCCGAATTGTGCCATGGAGAGTTGATATCTCTCTCTTATTTGCCTGATTTTTTTAGATAAATTATCAACCATACGCTAAATGTGGTATATATGTTAAAGTGTTACATAGCCATTACATATTATATTATACATTACATTAATATATGTCAATATTTTTTTGTAACTCTTCAATAACTGCTGGAGCATAGGAAGGAGAAAGCGGAAAACTTTAAAATTATAAACTGTTTTTGAGCATTAATGAGGGGTGTCTATTTTTTCTTTAATAAAAATTTGTTCACAATCTTTTTCTTTCAAAAATAATCTTAACCCGTCTTTAGTGGAAACAATGATCGGGTTGTTCTTGCACATGTAAAAATTTCTGGCTGGTGTTACGCCTTCCAGGATAAGAACTATTCCTGTTTCAATACCTCGGGAATGAAGCATTTCAAGGGCATTCTGACCTCCAAGAATCGATTTCACAAAAAATTTTTTCTTTTTTTGAGCGAAATTAAATTGACACATTTTTTTATCCATTTCACCCCAAATTTTGGCCGCCATGCTCTCGGTAAGACGAATTCTACCTTTTTTTTCAATAAATGCAATATATTCCATGGGAGGAAGCCTGCGGATAAACGTAATCCTTTTGTTCTTTTCAAAGCCTAACACTTTTAATGCATTGGAAAGTCCTGAACCGCCTGTTAATCCTATAATAAACCCTGTTTCGTCAGGTTCCATTTCACTTAAGGAAGATTTACGACCATCATCTAAACGCACAATGATCTTGGATGACATTCCGCCTCCGATAATTGCAACCCCTTTACTACCTTCAACCCTTACAGGATAAAGTTTAACATCCTCATTAACACGTATCAGTTCCATGCCTTCAAAGATTCCCATATTTCTGAAACGCGACGCAAGGGAATTGTCTGCCACCTTGACAAGTATAAGAGATTTTTCAAAAGGAGCGTTTATTAAGGTTTGATACATAGACTTATCCTGTGAAAAAACTAAAAATCCGGTTAATTTTATGGCTTTCTTGATCTTGACAAAACTGCATAAGTTAAAATTCCCAAAGTACCTGCATTATGAAGGAGAGCTGAAGCAAATGGCTGAAGCAATCCGCTGGTGGCAAGAAGCAAGATAGACGTATTGATTCCCACTGTCGAATTAAAACATCGTTTTATTGTCTGCTGTGTATCACAGGCAATTTTCCTGGCTGTATACAACAGATTCAAATCATCCTTTAAAAGAAGAACCTGGGATGATTCTTTAGCCAGTTCCGCTCCGGACGGCAGACAAATTCCCACATTTGCTGTAACCAGAGCAGGCGCATCATTAACACCATCTCCCACAAAAGCAAGAAAACACCCCTGATCCTGCAGTTTTTTAATTATATTGGCTTTATCTTCAGGATTAAGTTCCCAATAGATTTCATCAATAGCATCAATTTTTTGGGCAACGGCTTTGGCGGTTTCCCGATGGTCTCCTGTTAAAACTATTATTTTTTTTATACCATTATTCTTTAATTTTAAAAGCAGATTATTCGCTTCATCTCTTAAAGCATCTCTTAAAGATATCACACCTTCAAGAATTTTGCCACGTGCCACAAAAAGAACAGTTTCCCCTTTTGACCGCATTGATGCTGCAATCTCGTCAGATTTGCCACAATCTATTTTTTCATCATCATTGATAAAATGACGACTTCCAACAAGAACACGCTCATTTCCAACATATGCCGATACTCCATGTGCCACTATAAAATCGACCTGACCAATTGAAGGGAAATCAAGCTTTCGCATTAAAGCAGCCCTTACAACGGCATTTGCCACCGGATGTGTATAATGTTCTTCAGCGCATGCAGCAAGGGATAGAAGTTCATCAGAAGTCATTTTTCCAAAGGAAACAATATCAACAACTTCCAGAATACCTTTGGTTAATGTTCCGGTTTTGTCAAAAACAATAGTATCAACCCGCGCCAGAGAATCAATTGCACCTGAACCTTTAAGAAGAACCCCTTCCCTGGCTGCTGTATACATAGCCACTTTGACAGCCACAGGAGTGGCAAGCTTTATTGCACATGAATAGTCTACTGTAAGAACCGCTGCCGCCCGGTTAATATCTCTGGTCAAAAGATATAATCCTATCCACAGGCCAAAAGTTATAGGAACCAGCTTGTCAGACAGCTTATAACTTTCTGTCTGGGATTTAGACTTATAACGGAGTGAATTTTCAAGAAAACGGCTGATTCTTGCCATACTGGTTTCTGCCCCTACTTGTAAAGCTTCAATTTTCACACGGCCTTCTTCAAGCACAGCCCCCGACAATATTTCATCACCTTTTTTGATATGAACAGGAACTGACTCACCAGTTATGGAACTTAAGTTTGCCAGTGCATCTCCTTCGATTACTCTTCCGTCCGCAGGCACAAGCTCGCCTGTCCCGCAGATTATAATATCCCCTGTGACAAGCTGCTCAGGTTCTATTTTGGTCTCTGCACCATCTCTTTCCACCCACACATGTTTAATCTGGGGACGGAGAAGACGGGTCAAAAGAGCTGTTGTTTTTTGATCGGAAAGCTGCTCCATATAACTACCCAGCGCCAGCATTGCAACAACGGAATTAGCAGTAACAAAATCTTTGCGTAAAAGTGAAAACCCAACAGCCGAAGCATCAAGCGCTTCCACTTTAATCCCTTTAGTAATAAGTTTGTCAATACCCTCCAGCAGAACAGGAATGGATAAAATCCAGCTGGCAGGCGCTCTAAAAAAACCTGGAATATATGGCGTTAAAAGAGCCGCCGCTGCTCTGGACACAACATTTGCAAGATCTGTTGATTGTTCAGATAAAGATTCAGGCTGATATACTTCTTCAGGAATATTTTCTATAAATGACAAAATCTTTTTTTTGGTAGCTGTATTCCCGTCATAAGAAACAACTATGCAGGCCGCTCGAGTATTAATGCGAACATGCTCAACACCTGAAACATTTCTGATAACAGCCTCAAGATATACAGGATCAAGCTCCGGATCATGCAAGGCAGCGCAATAAACTCTTATTCTGCTGGAAACTTCATGGATAATACGAATATTTTTTGCTGATGAATTACTTCCCATAATAAGATCTATGTACGCCTATTTAGCTTTGGCTTTGGGTTGATAAAGCATATGATGCCACAGTGAAAATCCGATAAGTGCTGCTCCCGACCAGATATGCAGGGTTTTTGCTCCCTTTCCCTGCACAAACCCTGTTGCCGCCAATACACCCATAGATACGGTCATTCCCACCTTTGCATATTTTTTTTTATCTTCGATGGACATGTTTTTATTTTCAATAATTTTTTTCTTCATATTTGCTTTTTTCCCAACCTCCACATTGTGTGAATGGTTAAAAACCTCTATTTTCTAATCCTGACTCATTTCAGCTTTGACATCTTGAATCTGTTCCTTTATTTCTTCAACCCCACCCTGAAGAAAACTCCAGGCTTTGAGCACACCTTTTATCAGGGTTTGCTGCACAGAAGGATTAGCTGCCACAAGAGTTATTCCTGCCGCTACTATAAAACCTTTCATATATGACGGATTTGAAAAATCAAACCAGCTTGAAAAGGCAGTATCGGGAGCCTGGGGTGATGCGTAAACTCTGGTCTGGCCAGAAACCTGCTGTTGATAGAATTGAGGTTCGGGATACTGCTCATGATAATATATCCGATCATTTACATTCTGCGGTTGTGGCTGTTGTGGAGAATTGATCTCTTGATAATTAGTTTGCATAATATATTATTCCTTAATTTTTTTTCTATTATTTATTTTTCTTATCTGCTGTTTTTTCTTTTATAACTTCTTCTTGTTCACCTGATGTGACCTCGGACGTTATCACCTGCTGGAAGGTTTTATCGGAAGAGCTCGCTTTATCCCAAAGCATTTTTGCTCCTGTAGCAACTGCTGTAAATCCCAGAATAGAAAAAACCCCGCTTCGAGGCGCAACAGTTCCTACAACGGCCGTTGCAGCAGCCGTTGCAAGACCGACACCTGCGGATTCTTTTAATACATTTTTAATGGCTTCAGTTCGCTTGATTTCATTATTTTTTACCAGAGGAATATTCTTTGCCGCAGCAGATGCTGCGCCTATAACAGCTCCCACGCAACCCATACCAAAAAAAGCTCTTGGTACTAAAGAAACAGGCTGAGTTTTTATTTGATCAGACATTTTTTTCTCCCTTTTCATTTTCAGTTCCGGATGCTTTTCCCATAACGCTGGAGAGTGCATCTCCAATAGTTTTTTTCACAGTATCGTTAGTTACGACAAGTACAAGCACAGCTCCTATTACAGCGCCTTTCCAAAACTGAGTGTCAATACTTTCAAACACGCTGATTAATTTTGGTATATCAGGGGTTTCTCCGTTAATAATACCATTTACAACATCAACAATCTGACCGTGCTTTTTTTCTCCTTCACCGGATTGTTCTCCAGGCGGCGGTTGTTGCCCATATGGATAAGGAGGCACATATTGCCTGTTATATGGATTTTGCTGAAAAACAGGCTGGGCAGGATTCTGCTGGTAAATATTTTGGGGTTGAGGATTTGGTGGAACCTGGTTATAGATGCCTTGTGGCTGCATCTGCGGCGGCATTTGTGGTTGCATTTGCGGCGGCACTTGCTGATATGTACCAGAAACTGTTCCTTGAAAACCATTAGGCAGCGGAGCCTGGCTGCTGCCCTGAATATTTCCGGCTGTCTGAGGATTATTTACTTCTTGTGGTCTTCCAAGGATATATCCTTCCGACGTATAATGGGGAACATCATATGCATTCTGAACACCTTCCTGCCCCCCTGCGGTTCTGAACACAGAACCTGAACCGGCTTGACCTGTGAATGGCTGTTGTGGACTCTGTCGGGGCTGATCCATACTGTTTTGAGGTATCCCTTGATAACTGTTATATCCATTATTAACAAAAGTTTCATTGCCCATATTCGGAGAACCTCCGGATGATATGGGCTGTTCGTTTGGGTTGCGACCTTCAGTCTGTTCATGGCTGCTTTCAGAGCATGAATCAGGCTCTGACGTCCCCGTACCATCATTCTTCTGCATATTTTGCATAAATGTTTCTCCTTAAAATATTTTAACTTGTTTTTTCCAGAACTGTAAAATCGTTAACAATAGCCTTAATGCGGTTTGTATCGTCGGTTATAAATAACTCTTTTATCAACTCAGGTTTAATATATGTTTTATCATATTCAACTATAATTGAACGTGCCCAAAGATTAAACCTGATTTTTTTAGCCCCCGGAATAATAGAATATATTGTATTTAATGAATCATTCTCCTTGTTTATAAATTTTTTTATAACAGGATTTGCAATAATTTTTGCATCGAATTTAATTCTCATTCTTCCCGGAATATGATGAATAATAGTAAAATGCCTGCGCAGGTCTTGAAACAAATCTAAATCCATTTATGCCTCTTAAATAAATAATTCATGATACCGGCGGTTCTTCATAAAATAAAAGCCTTCCTGAATTTGCCAGAATACCAGCAGTATGGGTAATATGAATAAGGCCGGCCATAACAGGAGACAAAATACCCATCGCACCCAAAATTACACCAACAAGATTTGACCCTGTGGCGATCCAAAAATTCTGATGTACTATTCTGATTGTGGCATGACTTAAAGAGCGAATATATATGAGCCCATTGATATCGTCCCCCACAAGGGCGATATCAGCCGCTTCAATGGCAACTTCAGAACCGCCTGTACCCATGGCGATACCGATATCCGCCTCTGCCAGCGCCAAGGCATCATTTATCCCGTCACCAACCATCAAAATTTTGCTTCCATCCTTTCTCAGTTCACGAATGATATTTGCCTTTTCTTCAGGCATAACAGAATAATAACACTTCTTGATATTAAGCCTTTCTGACAAATCGAGTGCTGTATATTTGGAATCACCAGTAACCATGGCAATTTCATTAACACCGTCATTTTCAAAAAATTGAAGCACCCTGTCCACACCAGGGCGCTGATGGTTGGCAAACCCAAGAATACCTGCCAGCTCATTATCTTTTGCAATAAAAACTATGGTAAGTCCAAACTTTTTCATTTTTTCAAGCTGTCTTTTTACTTCATCAGGCGCTACAGAAAATTTATTCATTAGCTTTCCGCTGCCAACCAGAATTTCATGTCCGCCAATCTCACACCTTATCCCGATGCCGGGCATATAATCACAAACATCATGACTAACAGGTTTTATGCCTCTTTTTTGCGTAATGCCAGGGAAATAAGCGATTTTGCCTTCATTAAGATTAGCTCTCTTATCTTGCTTGTATATACATATAACGAGTTTCCAGGCAAAAAGTTTACTCGTCCCACCCTCTTTGCTATTGAATTTCATTGTAACATAAAGCTCCCAGGCTTTCTTTTGCAAGTCAATATTTAGTTCAGCTATAATAAGGCCAAACAGAGCGGGGGTGGAATCATGCACTACATCCCTACTTGATGGGAGTAGGAATCTGTATCTCGACTCTCATCAAACAAGTTGTGCGTCGGCTTGGCTAAGAACTCATCGTAGTAAGCACATTTTTAGGTCTGCTGGAGTGAATATTTATGTTTATCATTAAGAAGTTGCGAGGCATTT
>JAUVKE010000263.1 GCA_030592105.1 Desulfobacteraceae bacterium | reverse complement strand
TAATTATTTCCGAGCCTAATTCAGAGAGTGAATATCTTGCTGTTGCCGGATCTGACAAAAAAAGCCGCTGGTCCAGGGAAGAAAATATTTTAATCGAACCGGATATGGTTATAGGGGGCAGCCTTGACAAGTCTGTTATTTTTCCGGCCAGCAGGCAGGTTTTAATCAACTCAGCATCTGTACGGATTAAAATCGGCCGGATTCCGGTTGAGTCTCTGGAGATTCTTTTGCGCCTCTCGTTTAAAAGATCGACAAAAGCATTTTTTAAAGGTGTTCATCTGCCGAAAATTAAAAATACCTTTATCCCTGGAGAATCTCCTCTGCCGGTTTCAGGGCGTATTTATGATTATATGGATATGGAAAATCTCATGGATTGCGCCCTTGATTTCTGGCTCACAACAGGCCGGTTTAATGATGCTTTTGAAAAGAAATTTGCGCAGTTTCTTGGTGTAAAGCATGTGCTTACGGTGAACTCAGGGTCATCAGCCAATCTTTTGGCTGTTTCCGCCCTTACTTCACCCACCCTGGGTTCAAAACGACTTATCCCCGGGGATGAAGTTATTACAGTTGCCGCAGGATTTCCCACAACCATCAATCCCATTATTCAAAATGGGCTGGTCCCTGTTTTCGTTGATATTGATATTCCAACCTATAATATTAACCCGGATCTTATTGAACCATCTATTTCTAAAAAGACCCGTGCTATTATCCTGTCCCATACCCTGGGGAACCCCTTTAATGTTGATGAGGTTCTGCGGATCGCCCGGAAATATAATTTATGGGTTATAGAAGACTGCTGTGATGCTCTGGGTTCCCTTTATGCCCTGGATGAAAATAGATCAAACAGCCGTTTAGTCGGTACCTTTGGAGATATTGCCACCTTTAGTTTTTATCCTGCCCACCATATTACAATGGGGGAGGGTGGGGCGGTTGCCACTAATGACAACAAGCTTAAAAAAATTATTATGTCATTAAGGGACTGGGGCCGCGACTGTTCCTGCCCGCCAGGGAAAAATAATACCTGCCAGCGCAGGTTTGACTGGAAAGTGGGGGATCTCCCTGCGGGCTATGATCATAAATATATATATTCCCATCCTGGATATAACCTTAAAATTACAGATATGCAGGCTTCCATCGGACTTGCGCAGATGGATAAACTTAAAACCTTTATTAAAACAAGAAAGGAAAATTTTAATACTTTAAAAAAAGGCCTAAAAGAGCTTGAAGATTTTTTTATACTGCCGGAACCCACACCGAAAAGTAATCCTTCCTGGTTCGGTTTTCCAATAACCATCAGGGAAGATAGGAGGATAAAGCGTAAGGAACTTTTACAGTACCTGAGCCGAAAAAAGATAGATACCCGTCTCCTTTTTGGCGGAAATTTAATAAAACAGCCATACATGAAAGATAAAAAATATAGAATTGCAGGCCCATTGACCAATACAGATATAATCATGAACCAAACCTTTTGGATCGGAGTCTATCCAGGGCTTTTAAAAACCCATCTTTCTTATATTATAGATACTTTTGTAACGATTCAGCGTCGCTGATTTAAGATACGCAGCAGGTTTCATCAGATTATACCTGCTGCCGTACATATTAGCTGAATAATTACCTTTTAAAAGGAGTATTTATGGACAACAGTAATATACCCGTGGTTATTCTCTGCGGAGGCCTGGGGACCCGGCTTCGTGAAGAGACCGAGTTTAGACCAAAACCGATGATTAATATAGGGAACCGTCCCATACTATGGCATATCATGAAGACATATACCTGCTATGGATTTACAAAATTCATTCTCTGTCTTGGGTATAAAGGGGAAATGATTAAGCAGTATTTTTATCATTATGAGATTATGACCAATGATGTAACAATTAAATTCGGTTCCAGAGGTAGTTTCAAAGTTTACAATGATCATGAAGAAAATAACTGGGAAATAACCATGTCCAACACCGGTGATAACGCACTTAAGGGGGCAAGGTTAAAAAGGATTGAAAAATATATAGATTCAGATCTCCTGATGGTGACCTATGGAGATGGGGTTTCTGATATAGATATTAAAAAGCTTCTTGAATTTCATAGATCCCATGGAAAAACAGCCACTGTCACCGGAGTACGCCCAAAATTTCTAAGATTCGGAGAACTTAATATCCATGAAAACAGGGTCGTTCGATATGATGAAAAACCCAAATATACAGGGGATTATATAAATGGAGGGTTCTTTGTTTTTAACCGTAATATATTCGATTACCTTGAAGACAAAGATGATTGTGATCTGGAAGTAGGTCCATTGAATCAGGTATCACAACAGGGAGAATTAATGATATACAAGCATAATAAGTTTTGGGCATGCATGGATACAATAAGGGATACCGAATATCTAAATGACCTGTGGAACAATAACAAGGCAAAGTGGAAGATCTGGTGAATTTAACCAGGAGGAGGCTAAATGAAGAAAAATATTGATATATTCGACAACCTCTTTGTTTTGGATATGGCAAACAATCATATGGGAGATGTTGAACATGGTTTAAAAATTATTAATGAATTCAGCAAGGCTGCATCTGCATCTGATTTTCAATCCGCTTTGAAATTTCAATATCGAGACATTGATACATTTATCCATCCGGCCCATAAGGGAAGCTCCGACTTTAAATATGTCAAACGTTTTCAGGAAACCCGGCTCAAAGATGATGAACTTTATCGTCTAAAACAGGCAGCCGATGAACTCGGTTTTATATCCATCTGCACCCCCTTTGACGAAAATTCCGTTGATAAAATTGTTGATTTCGGTTTTGACATTATTAAAGTGGCCAGCTGTTCATTTACTGACTGGCCCCTTCTGGAAAAAATAGCATTAACAGACAAACCTGTTATAGCTTCGACTGCAGGTGCTTTTTTAGATGAAATCGACAGAGTTATAGTTTTCCTGAAACATAGACAAAAACAGTTTGCCATTATGCACTGTGTGGGGGAATATCCCACATTGGCAACACATCTTGATTTAAATCAGATCGATTTTTTCAAAAATCGCTACCCCGATGTTACCATCGGTTTTTCCACCCATGAGGAACCGGGAAACCTTGACGCAATAAAAATAGCAGTTGCAAAGGGGGGTAAAATTTTTGAACGGCATATAGGGATTGCAACGGATAAATATGCTTTAAATGCCTATTCATCAACACCTGCCCAGATCCGTCAATGGATGGGAGCTGCCCGGGAAGCCATTTTAATGTGTGGTGTTCAGGGTAGACGAAAAGAGATATCTGAAAAAGAGGGGGATGATCTCCAGGGATTAATGCGTGGGGTCTTTGCAAAAAAAGATATCCCCAAGGGTCAAAAAATCTCCGGGAAAAATATGTTTTTTGCCATACCTAATTTTCCTGGTCAGGTTTTAGCAAATAATATGTCCAAATATTCTGAGTTCATCGCAAAAACAAAGATAAAAGCCGATGAAGCAATATATTTTAAGGATCTGTCTATAAAAGATATAAGAAATATTGTTCTGGAAATTATCTGTAAGGTTAGAGATATGCTTTTTGAGGCCAGGGTCAATTTGCCCAATATGCTTCAATTCGAATTATCGCACCATTACGGAATTGAAAAGATAGAAGAGTGGGGTGCTATTATTATAAATTGTGTTAATCGTCAGTACTGCAAAAAACTGATTATTATGTTCCCGGATCAACGGCATCCTCCCCATTTTCATAAAAAAAAGGAAGAGACATTCCAGATCCTGTCAGGGGAACTCCTTCTGGATCTTGGCCATGGGGAGAAGATTTACCGTTCCGGGGATATTGTTCTGGTGGAGCAGGGTGTTAAACACAGTTTTCGATCCAAAAGCGGAACTATTTTTGAGGAGATCTCCAGCACCCATTATGCAGATGATTCCTATTACGATGATCCTGCAATTATAAAAAACAAAAACCGTAAAACAGAAATGACATTTTGGACGGACTGGCTCCGTGAGCCGCTTAAATAGAATAATAATTCAGGCATCAGCCCCATTAGCGATATATTGGGATGAATGGTAAATTTATCGATAATGGGTCAAATCTGTAATTTAGTATGAATATCTAAACCAAATTCAACTTTATTAATCAACAATCCTATGACAATGTCATGCATTTTTTCTAACTTTGAAAAGCATATTGTTTTTCGTGTTAACC
>JAUVKE010000528.1 GCA_030592105.1 Desulfobacteraceae bacterium | reverse complement strand
GTTTTGCAGCAGCATCAGCATAAACCAAAGCCTCTATCAATGAATTACTGGCAAGCCTGTTTGCTCCATGCAGACCAGTACATGCAGTTTCTCCAACTGCATACAATCTGCTGACATCGGTCCTTCCCATTGTATCGGTTACCAGTCCGCCACACATATAATGGGCAGCAGGGACTACAGGTATAGGTTCCTGCGTTATATCAATACCAAAAGAAAGACATTGTTTATAAATATTTGGAAAGCGTTCTTTTATAAAATCTGATTTTTTGTGTGATATATCAAGGAATACGGAATCATTTCCACTTATCTTAAGTTCATTATCAATTGCACGTGCAACAACATCTCTACAAGCCAATTCTTTCATAGGGTCATATTTTTCCATAAATCGTGTATGATTTTTATGGATTAATATTCCACCCTCACCTCTTACAGCTTCTGAAATTAAAAAATTTTTTGCATCTGGATGGTACAAACAGGTCGGATGAAACTGAACAAACTCAAGATCAGCAGCCGATGCACCTGCTCTGTATCCCATTGCTATGCCATCACCTGTTGCAATATCAGGATTACTGGTATAAAGGTAAACCTTACCTGCCCCACCTGTTGCAAGAAGCGTTATGGAAGAAGAAAAGGTTTTCACCTGTCTTGTTTTCCTGTCAAATACATACGCTCCACAACATAATGTATCATGTGCTGTAGTAACAAGACCGCTTTTCATTCTGGTTGAAAAAGTAATAAGATCAATAGCAATATGGTCTTCATAAAGAGTAATTCTATCGTGATTTTTTACATGAGCGACCAGCACATTTTCAATCTCTTTACCTGTCATATCCTGAGCATGGACAATACGTTTCTGCGAATGACCGCCCTCACGACCCAGTTCAAGTTTTGGTCTGCTTTTATTTTTATTGATATCATCCTTTTCAATATTAAATTTTACACCCAAATCTATCAATTCCTGAATTCTGTCAGGCCCGTTCTTAACCACCATCTCCACAACTTTTTTGTTACAAAGGCCATCACCTGCGGATAGAGTATCTTTTATATGAAAATCAAAAGAATCGATTTCGCCAAAAACAGAGGCAATTCCTCCCTGGGCTTTTGCAGTATTACTTTCTGTAATGCCTTTTTTGGTTATAAGAGCAACACTGCCAAATTCCGCTACTTTTAGTGCAAAAGTAAGGCCTGCTATCCCACTGCCTATAACTAAAAAATCTGTTTTAATATTCATATGTTTTCTTTTGAGGATTATGATGTTACAGGTTTTATGATTCACAAATCTTAAACTTCAAAACTACTCAACAACCTAATATGGAAAGATAAACAAAAAAACAGAGTAATTACCCAGGTAGATAAGCTGAAGGCTGAAGGTAAAATATGGATATGCGCAAATATGCATTTCTTTACAACCATTTGCCCAAAGGCCTGAGCAGTTACAAAACAGATATAATATTTGTTGTATTTCCGGAAAATATAATTTTATGGTCGGGACGACTGGATTTGAACCAGCGACCCCAGCGTCCCGAACGCTGTACTCTACCAGACTGAGCCACGTCCCGACATAATTAATATTATAACCGTTCGCAGTTTACGGTT
>JAUVKE010000111.1 GCA_030592105.1 Desulfobacteraceae bacterium | reverse complement strand
AAATATACAATAATTTTTAATTTACATGAAAAAAGGAGAAAAATATGGCTTTTGATGCATCCAAGGATAAGGTTTTAAAAAAATGGCGGTGCAAGGAAACCGGGCTTGTTGTTTCAATTAACCGGTACGGTGAAGGTGAGGCAAAGGTACAAATTGGCCCAAGAATTGTTATAAAAAAGGATGGGGGTGAATCTCAGAGAAGGGCAGGGCGGATGACCATAGAGGACTTAAGCTGGTTTTATGATATCATTGATGAGGTAAAGGAAGAGCTTTCACAATCTACAATACCTGAATAAGCACCCTGTTTTCGTTGGGGCACTGGTTATTTCGCAGTCTGTTTGGCAATAGCAGAAAAAACAAATAGATTTTTTTGTATTTTTCCAACCGGACATTGTTGAATTTTTTTATATAAAAAAAGGTAAAAATGAATAAATATGATGCTATTGTAAATCCTGTGGCTGGAAAGAATCCTCCTGATGCCGCGACTTTTTCTATTATGGTAAGTCACGCGGGTGATCTCAGGTCTCTTTGCAGGAATATCGGTCTGGATGAGAAAAAATATCAAAAAAAATTAATGACCAGCCGGTTTTATGCCGGAGGAGGTTCGTCTAATTTTTCTCTTATCGGACCTGTTGTAGGTGCTTCTTATGCTGCAATCCTTCTTGAAATTCTTATTGTCTGGGGTGTGCAGGAAATTTTGTTTTTGGGATACTGCGGGGCAATCTCTTCTGATGTTGCTGTTGGTGATATTATTATTCCAACAGCATCAATTATTGACGAAGGAGTCTCAAAACATTATGGTGCTGACGGCCCCATGTCCTATCCGTCTGAAATAATGGTTGATAATGTTAGAGAAGCTCTGACAGCCTCGAATCTTTTTTTTAAGGAGGGAACTATATGGACCACAGATGCCATGTTCAGAGAGACCCGTGAAAAAGTTGAGTTTTATCAGAAAGAGAATGTGCTTGGAGTTGAAATGGAGATCTCAGCCCTGTTATCTGTGGGGAAGTTTCGTGGGGTAAGGGTAGGGGGGGTACTTGTGGTTTCTGATGAGCTTTCTTCATTTTCCTGGAAACCCGGGTTCAGGGATAAACGTTTTATCAAAAGTTGCAGGGATGTATGTGACGTGCTGAGTGAATTATGCAAAAAGAAATAGAATTGATTGAAAACAGAATAAAAGTTTTAAGAGAAAATCTCCATAAGCATAATTACAGGTACCATGTTCTTGATGATCCTGAAATATCTGATTCAGAGTATGACATGATGATGCGGGAACTTTTATTTATGGAGGCAGAGTATCCTTCTCTTGCGAGGGCTGATTCACCTGCCATGCGGGTTGGGGCTCCTCCCATGGCAGGGTTTGACGAGGTGGAACATACAATTCCCATGTTGAGTCTTGATAATGGGTTCAATGACTCAGAAATTATGCAGTTTCACAGCAGAATAAAAAAGAGTCTGAAAACTGATGATATTTTATATACAGTGGAGCCTAAATTAGATGGTCTTGCAGTAGAAATAGTTTATACAAACGGCAGCCTTATAAGAGCTTCCACGCGTGGGGATGGTTATAGAGGCGAGGATGTAACATCTAACATAAGGACAATAAAATCTGTGCCTCTTGTATTAAGAAAGGAAAAAGGGAGACGTCCATCATATATTGAAATCAGGGGAGAAGTTTTTATCAGTCATGAAGGTTTTAGAAAATTGAATAAGGAAAGAGAGGAGGATAACCTTTCTCTATTTGCCAACCCGAGAAATGCTGCAGCCGGTTCATTAAGACAGCTTGATTCCAGAAAGACGGCCAAACGTCCTCTAGAGATATTTTTTTATGGAATCGGTTCAGTAACAGGACTTGATTTTATTTCGCACTGGGATATGCTGTGTGAAATGCGCAAACTCGGTTTTAGAATTAATCCTCATATAAGGCCTGTAATTACAATTTCTAAAGTCCTTGATTATTGTAAGGCACTTGAAGCTAAAAGAGATAGTTTACCGTATGAAATTGATGGTGCAGTGATAAAGATTGACAGTATGTTGTCCCAGGTAGATTTGGGTGCAACGTCAAGAGCTCCACGGTGGGCTATAGCTTATAAATTTAAAGCTGTACAGAAAACTACAAAGATTTTTGACATCAGGGTTCAGGTGGGGCGTACGGGAACATTAACTCCTGTGGCACATCTTGTCCCTGTGAATATTTCAGGTGCAATGATTGCCAGAGCTACGCTTCATAATGAAGATGAAATCAGGAGAAAGGATATACGGATTGGTGATACTGTTATATTACAGCGTGCCGGAGATGTGATTCCTGAGATAGTAAGGGTTGTCGATTCTAAAAGAACCGGAAAAGAAGAAATATTTAATATGCCTGATGTTTGTCCTGTTTGCGGAGCCAGAGTTGAGCGAATTGACGGGGAAACAGCTTTAAGATGTATTAATATGGCATGTTCTGCACAGGTCAAAGAGCGTATAAAACATTTTGCATCAAAAGGAGCTTTTGACATCGAAGGCCTGGGAGATAAGCTTGTAGAACAGCTTGTTGATAAGAGCTTATGCCAGTCCTTTGCAGATATTTTTAAGCTGAATGAAGAGTCTGTGGCTGGTCTGGAACGGATGGGGGTGAAATCTGCGAAAAATTTTGTGGAAGCTGTAAACAAAAGTAAAGATATCTCTTTTTCCAGATTTTTGTATGCCCTGGGAATCAGATATGTAGGTGAGCATGTGGCAGGATTACTTGCAAATCATTATAAGACTTTGGAAAATCTACATGCAACAACTTTTGATAAGATTCATTCCATTGACGGAGCAGGACCTGTTGTAGCAAAAAGTATAACCGCTTTTTTTAATAATAAAGAGAATCTTGATATTATAAAACAGATACTTAAAAGTGGTGTAAATATAATTTATAATGTAAAGGAAAAAGATAATAGGCTTTCCGGAACGTCATTTGTTTTAACAGGTACTCTTGAAATCTTAACGCGAAGTAAAGCAAAAGCTGTTATTGAAGCAAAAGGTGGAAGAGTCAGTGGCTCTGTAAGCAGCCGAACAGATTATCTTGTGGCTGGTAATTTGCCAGGGGGAAAATTGGAACGTGCAAAGGAACTGGGAATTAAAATCATTGATGAAACAGAGTTAATGGGGATTTTGGGAATATGAGTGATAATATACGTATGCATCTGATAATTACCGGCAGAGTTCAGGGCGTTTGTTTTAGAATCGCAACAAAAGAGGAGGCTGAAAGGCATAAGCTTTTTGGGTGGGTAAAAAATAAAAAAGATGGAACAGTTGAAGCAATTTTTGAAGGTGGGAAGCAAAAGGTAGATTTCATGATTGACTGGTGCCGGCAAGGCCCGCCTGGTGCTGATGTTCTAAAACTTGATGTAAAAGCGGAGACCTTTGCGGAAGAATTCGACAGGTTTAAAATAATTTATTTATAGATTGTCACATAATAACCCGATTTTAAAAAATGGCACAAGGCCAGAGGGAGGAAGGCGTATTATAATACTCCTACGATTGATAACGCCATGAAATTATTTAGTAACGGTCTATATATAAACAGTAAGCTTTGAGTAGCCAGTCGTGAGCAATAAATTACAACTTTTGTTTTTTGCATTGCTTGCGATTCACTACTCAAAACTTCATATTTTGTTGTTGTTTATTATAAGGTATCTGGGGATCAAAAGATTGCATTTTAAGCACAAGATATTTATAGTATGTGTTTTAGGTTTGATAAATTCTTATATTATACAGCATCTTTAAGTGTTTTGCCTGCTTTAAATTTTACCACATTACATGCTTTGATCTTAATTGGGTCACCGGTTTTAGGATTTCTTCCATTTCTGGCTTGCCTTTTAACCTTTGCAAAGGTGCCGAACCCAACAAGTGTAACTTTTCCGTCTTTTGCCTTAAGCGCTTTTGTTATATTGTCCATGCAGGAGTTAAGTGCTTGTGCTGCAGTTGATTTAGTAAGTCCTGTGTCTTTTGCAATTGCGCTGACTAATTCTGTTTTGTTCATTTTTGCTCTCCTTGATGTTTTTTACGCTATAGATTAATAATACACATACTCTTAACTATTAACTTTTATATGCTTTAGGCATTTTTCCTATAGTAGTTTTTCAGTGATGTCAACAAAAAATATGCTTTAATTCAAAGATTTATATTATTTTTTGATAATTTATCAAAAAAGCGGAGATTAAAAGCATAAGGAATTTTAAATCATGGCAATAAGAGAGGCAGACGCTGTGGCGTTTTTTGGGGTTTATATAAATGCTGATTGACAAAATTACATTTGTTATTATATAGTAAACACTAACATTCAAGAATTCAATTTTAGGGCTTAATCTTAATATGTTTTTTTATTATTTCAATATGTTATATAGTATCCGAGTGAAAAATCAGGATTTTTGTCAAGGGCAAGGGGTAAAATACTGGATGTGCAGTCATGTGTGTTTTATAAAGTAAAAACCATATAAAGTTTAACGGCTATTCATCTTTATTAGTTTTCAGACTCTTACCTGAATCCCTGAGCAGTTATTAACTTATTTTATAAAAATAAAGGAGATTTATAAATGGCGATGGATGAGGCTGCTAAAAGCTTAAGAAGGAGAAAAATAATATTTTATACAATA
Source organism: Desulfobacteraceae bacterium (assembly GCA_030592105.1). The sequence goes on along the minus strand of JAUVKE010000111.1, from coordinate 3,012 downwards.
TTATTTTTTTTATTTTGGGGCTTGTATGTGCATGGTATTCAGGGTATCTTGGAAAACATACTAAAAAAGGTATGCTGGAGCTTCATGGATGGGTAGAAGGAGATGAGATCAATCTCTCTTCTAAGGTACATGGTAATATAATGAAGCTGGCTGTGGATGAAGGGAGTGATGTTAAAAATGGTGATTTTATTTTGGGAATTGATTCTGCGCAGATCTCTGCCCGGCTGGAAGCGGCAAAAGCTGAAGTTCTCAACAGCACTGAATCATTAAGACTGGCTAATGATAATGTTGCTGTTTTAGAGAGTAAATTTAATGGAGCAATTATTGGGCTGGAACTTTCACAAAAACAGTCTTCCGCCAGGATAAAAGAGGGAAAAGCTGTTTTTTTGGCTGGTGAAGAGGCCTTAAAACAGGCTGAATTTAATTTGATTAAGGCAAAAAGGGATTATAACAGGTTTCTGGTGTTAAGTAAAAAAAAGAATATATCCCAGAGTAAAATGGATAATGTTGAAAAGATTTATCATGTTTGTATTGCAGAAGTTGAGCGTGCAAAAAAGAATCTGGACAGTTGCAATGCAAAATTTGCCATGGCAAAGACAACTTTGTCTGAAATTAAACTAAAGAAAAATAATATTGAAACTTTAAAAAAGATGATTGCACAAGCCAGGACAAAAATTGAAATTGCAAAATCTCTGCTGGAAATATCAAAGGCAAACGAGAAACGTATTGCTGCGGATCTATCCGACACGTCTATATCTAGCCCTGTTAATGGAACAGTTATTGAAAAATTTGTTGAACTTGGTGAACATGTCGTGCCTGGCACTCCCGTTGTTTTAATTGTAAACATGGATAAACTTTATATTAAAACCTATGTGGAACAAATTTTTATTGGTAAGATCAAGCATAATGATATTGCGAGAATTTATGTAGATTCTTTTCCTGACAGGTACTTTGAGGGTAAGGTGACCTTTATATCTTCAAGAGCTGAATTTACCCCAAGAGACGTTCAGATGGATGAACACAGGTCTAAAATTGTTTACAGAGTGGAAATCAGTGTACAAAAAAATGAGGGAATTTTAAAACCTGGAATGCCAGCCGATGTTGTGCTGAAATGGGATAAAGACGTGTCATGGAATTAGGCAAATCTAAAGATTATATCGTTTATGTAGAAAATTTAAACAAAAAATTCCGGGGTGTTCATGCAGTCAAGGATTTGAGTCTTGGCATAAAAAAAGGAGAAATCTTTGGCCTGGTCGGTGCAGATGGAGCAGGAAAGACAACCTTGATCCAGATGATCTGCGGACTTCACAGGCCTTCTTCAGGGCTGATTTTTGTTGATGGTCATAATGTAGTGAAAGAGCCGGCTGTCATAAAAAGTAAGGTCGGCTACATGTCCCAGGATTTTACACTTTATCTTGATATGACAGTTGAAGAGAATATTAGTTTTGTCGGTAAGCTGAAGGGTATTGATGGCGAAGCACTGGCAAAACGGATGGAGAGGCTGTTAAAATTTTCAAGAATGGATAGATTCCGGAATCGGATGGCAGGAGATCTGTCTGGAGGTATGAAAAAAAAACTTGGACTAAGTTGTGCGCTTGTTCATAAGCCTCTGGTTCTGGTTCTGGATGAACCGACAACTGCTGTTGATCCGATTTCCAGGGGAGATTTATGGCGTATAATATATGAATTTATTGTGCAGGGAATAACCGTTATTATCTCAACGCCTTATATGGATGAGGCTGAGCGCTGCAACAGAGTTGCCCTTATGCAGGAGGGGATACTCCTGGCCTGTGATACTCCTGATAATTTAAAAAAGAGTGTTAACAGCAGTATCTTCACCTGTAAGAGTTCCAGTATTAATGCGGCCTGCAGATTACTTAACAAAGAGACTGATTTTAAGGCTATGATTTACGGTGATAGTATTAGAATGTTTATGCCTCCGGAGACATCGGATCTGAAGCATGTACATGCTTTTTTTGCTGATAATGGCGGAGATATAAGTATTTATAATGAGCTTAAAACATCTCCAAATATGGATGATGTTTATATGGATCTCCTGGGCAGAGATGCTGAAAACAGCCAAAAAGAGATCGGGTGGGTTCCGTTTAATCTTCCTTCTGCTGGTGAAAAAGCCATTAGCCTTTCCAATGTGACAATGATGTTTAAAGATTTTGTTGCGGTTGACAATGTAAGCTTTGAAGTTAATACAGGGTCTATTTTTGGTATGCTTGGCCCAAATGGCGCTGGTAAAACAACCTTGATTAAAATCATGTGTGGTCTCTTTCCTCCCACAAAAGGGGACGCTATTGTTGCAGGGCATAACATTCGAACGGAATCAAAGGCTGTAAAAGAGCGTATCGGTTATATGTCGCAGCTTTTTTCACTTTATCCTGATCTTACAGTAGGCGAAAATCTTGATTTTTATGCCAGCATATACGGATTAAGTAAAAAAGAAAAAAAATTAAGAAAAGGCTGGGCTATTGAGCTGGCAGGCTTAGAGGGGATGGAAAAACATCTTACCCAGGAGCTTGTTGGGGGGTGGAAGCAGAAACTTGCACTTGGCTGCTCAGTCATGCATCAGCCGCTGGTTCTTTTTCTGGATGAGCCCACATCCGGTGTTGATCCTATTGCAAGACAGGAGTTTTGGGATGTTATTTACAGATTTTCTGAAGAAGGGATGACTGTATTAGTAACAACACACTTTATGGATGAGGCAGACCGCTGTAATATTTTATCCCTTATGAACTCAGGAAAACTAATCGGCCTTGATTCGCCTGAGAATTTAAAAAAAGATATTCCCATCGGTTTTTATGAGCTTTCGTCGGCATCAACCCTTGAATCTTTTGATAAGCTTTTATCTTTTGATAAATTCGGCCAGGTTTCACTTTTTGGTGAAAAAATACATATTTCGAGTGAAATGTCTGAAAAAGAACTTGAGAAATGTATTCTTTACGATAATGATTTTCTGGTGGACAGTATTATTAAGATAAAACCGATTACAGAAGATATTTT
>JAUVKE010000510.1 GCA_030592105.1 Desulfobacteraceae bacterium | reverse complement strand
TGCCGGATAAAATAGAACGGATCTTCTTAAAAGATATTTCAAAGACCCAAACCTGCACAGCCATACTAACCTCTGATACAACATTCAAACAGACATTTTTAATTGAAACCGGCAGGGGATGCCCCCATGGCTGCCGTTTCTGCTCAGCAGGATTTATTTACAGGCCGCCAAGATTCAGACCGGCGGATATGCTTAAAAAATGCATAGAGCAGGGTGCATTATATACCAGCAGGATCGGCCTTGTGGGAGCAGCGATATCTGATCTCCCGCAAATTGGAGATATTTGCAGTGAAGCAATAGATAATAATATAAGAATATCAGTCAGTTCATTAAGAGCTGATTCTTTAACACCGGAGCTTATAAGTATTTTAAAACAGAGCAAAACAAAAACTGCAACCATTGCGCCCGATGCCGGCTCGGAGAGAATGCGAAGGGTTATTAATAAAGGAATTACTGAAAAACAAATATTATCTGCTGTGGAGAATCTGACAAAAAATGGTATATTAAATATTAAACTCTATTTTATGATAGGACTTCCCACGGAAAAATCCAGTGATGTGGAAGCAATCATATTACTTTGCAAAAGGATAAAACAGATATTTTTAAAAATAAGCAGAGCTAATAAACGTATAGGGAAAATTACTGTCAGCATCAATCCTTTTATCCCCAAACCATTTACACCTTTTCAATGGGCAGCCATGGATGATGTCCGGACTTTGAAAAAAAAGATTAAAACCATAAGGGATGGCTTAAAAAAAGAAGCAAACCTCCGCATAAATGCAGAAAACCCGCGAAATGCTTATATTCAGGCGTTACTGTCAAGGGGTGATCGAAAGATTGCCCCAATCCTTCCTGAAGTTATAAATAATAATTTTAACTGGACAAAAACCTTAAAAGAGACATCAGTTAAAACAGATTATTATGCTCTCAGGGAACGCTCTCCTGATGAACATTTTCCATGGGATTTTATAGATAATCGAATAAATAAGAATTTTTTAAAAACCGAATACCTAAAAGCAAAAAGCAATATAATTTCAAAACCCTGCGGGATGAATGAATGCGGGATATGCGGAGTATGCGATTAATCAAACAAAACAGAGGAATGTTCAATGTTCATATCTTTAATTTCATCCCAGTCAACTGCCTCAAGTTTTCCTCGCTTATACAGATTATCACATAATAACCCATTTTAAAATTGGCACAAGGCCAGAGGGAGGAAGCGTATTATAATACTCCTACGACCGATAACGCCGTAAAATCTATTATGTGACAATCTATAGCAAATCCAGAGGACTTTTGACAGAATCGATATCTTTTTTCATAACATGGGTATAAATTTCAGTGGTTTTAACATCAGCATGACCCATAAGTTTTTGAACCACCCGAATATTAGTGCCGGCTTCAAGCAAATGAGTAGCAAAGCTGTGGCGAAAAGTATGACAAGCAGCCTTTTTATAAATTTTGGCCTGGGTTAAAGCCTGTTTAACCGCTTTTTGCAGACCGGATTCAATGACATGGTGACGCCTGATTTTTTCGGACCTGGGATCTTTTGACAATTTTCTGGCAGGAAAAACATACTGCCATCCTGTCTCTTTAGATGCCTGCCGGTATTTGCGTAAAAGTGCCGCGGGAATATATACTTCCCCAAAACCTTCTATAATATCTTTTTTATGTAATGAAATAACATAATCAATCTGTTCCTGCAGTTCCTGTTCAATGGAATCAGGCAGAATAACTGTCCGGT
>JAUVKE010000291.1 GCA_030592105.1 Desulfobacteraceae bacterium | reverse complement strand
CCACCCCGCCTCGCGGCGACGCAGTTACCTTCGGCTACGGAGTTATGGCATACTCCGATACGGACTTTCACCGTACTGATAAAGCGCCTTCACAGGCGCACCATTCCCAGGCAGAGCCTGGGAACGAGCGCAAAGACAAAACTTCATGATTCGACATTAAATCAGTATGTTAGATAAAAAACATCCTTTACCTAAAAATGTTACTTTTTTGTATTGCACCCAATCCAAAGTAGCTTTTAAAGTCGCATTTCATAAAGGTTTTATGACAATAGCTTTGGTTCATAATATTAAAAAACGGTGAAACTTTAGTTATCTAACAATCTATAGTTTTAAAAAATCTTGACAGCGAATTTTCATTATGTTAGAAAAAGCTAATTTTATTAGTGATCCTAAAGATTAGAAGGGCTGCCTTACAAACGTTAGCCTTAATAACTGTTATGCCCTTACAGGCACAGCAAAACATAAAAATGGAATAACACTTAACGCCATTTCATGAATTATTAGTGCCTTAAGCTTTAAAACATGTTCAAAAAAACAAAGAAATTTTTAATCATTCATACAAATGCACACAGGTTGAAGGTAAAAAGTTGAAGGGTGATGAGTTTTCTCCTTCAGCCTAAAAGCCTTCAGCGCAGCTGGTTAGAATTTCTTAATTCATAATTTAAAATTCATCATTTTTATATTTCATATAAAAAACTTTAATTACATCTTTTTATTTTTTTACGAAAACTATCCATGACTTTAGATAATATAAAACCGGGCAACGAATGTCTTATTAAAAAACTTACTATCAGTGGCAAATTGGGACAAAGGCTTGTGGATATGGGGGTATACCCCGGCCTCAGGCTAAAAGTGGTTCGTAACGCTCCTCTTGAAGACCCCATGGAAATAGAATTGGATGGCTATTATCTTACTCTCCGACATGAAGAAGCGAAATTTGTAGAAGTAAAAAAAGTATGAGGAAAAAAAAAGTATTAGTCGCCCTTGCAGGACAGCCTAATTGTGGAAAATCTACAGTTTTTAATGCACTTACAGGCGCCAGCCAGCATGTTGCCAATTATCCAGGTGTAACAGTTGAGAAGATGACCGGTTCTTACAGGGATGATGGCAGAAAAATAGAGGTTGTGGATCTTCCCGGCAATTATAGCCTCACATCATATTCTCTGGAAGAACGCGTGTCCCGGGATTTTCTGATTCAGGGAAATCCCTCTGTTGTGATTAATGTTGTGGATGCATCGAATTTAAAACGTAATCTTTACCTCACCTTCCAGTTGCTGGAAATGGAAATCCCTCTGGTGCTTGATCTCAATATGATGGACGTTGCGGAAAGAAGAAATATTCATATTGATGTGGAGGGGTTGAGCAAGCAACTCGGCGTTCCCGTAATTCCCACTGCCATTAAAACAGGAAGAGGGAAAAAAAAGCTTGTAAAGGCTGTCACCGAAGTTTCAGATTCAGGCCAGCCTTTCAAGCCAGTACATGTAGACTACGGACCCATGGAGCCTTTTTTAAACAGGATACAAGCCAGACTTTCAGGGGAAACGGAATCTGATAAAAATTATTCCCTTAGATGGCTGTCTCTAAAGCTTATGGAAGGCGACAGCGAAGCCCAAAATCTGGTTTCCAAAAAATATCCGGAGCCTGCTGAAATTTTAAAATTTGTTGAAAAGCAAAGAGAAACTTTCGAAGCAGAGCATGATGAAGCTCCGGAAAGATATGTTGCTTTTCAACGGTACAAAAAAGCAGAAACAATTATCAAATCCTGCGTCAGGGCTACAACTGCTTCATCAGCAACTCTCTCGGACAAAGCCGATGAATTAATCTGCAACCGGTATCTGGGGCCTCTCATTCTCATTGGCATCATATATCTCCTTTACTATCTTTCCATTGTCCAGGGATACAACATTACAAATTATACCTGGCCAATACTGGCTAAAATCAGAAGTCTTACGGAATCAATGCTGCCAAATCCCGGATTCATAGAAGAGCCTCTTATCCGTTCCCTTTCCCTCTGGTTTGTGGATAGTATTAATGCCCTTTTAAACTATATCCCCATATTTTTTATCCTGTTTGGTCTCATCGCCATACTGGAAGACAGCGGATATATGCCCAGAATGGCTTTTATTCTAGACAGGCTGTTTCAAAGATTCGGCCTCCATGGTCAGTCAACACTGGCCATGGTATTAGGCGGCATTTATGTAGGCGGATGTGCCGTCCCCGGCGTAATGGCCACCAAAGGTATCCCTGATGAAAGGTCAAGACTGGCAACCATTCTGATTATTCCGCTGTTAAATTGCCTTGCAAAAGTCCCCCTGTATGTCCTGCTCATAAACATATACTTTTCCAGACACAAAGGCCTGGCAATGTTTTTTATTGCCACCATAAGTCTCTTAATTGCTCTGCCCGTAGCAAAAATTTTAACACTTACACTTCTCAAGAATAAAGAGACGGCACCATTTATTATGGAGATGCCTCCCTACCACATCCCCACAATTCGAGGCGTTCTTGGGCGGGCTGTGGAAAGGGTCTGGCTCTTTATCAGGAAAATCATCACCATAGTAGCAGTTATTGCTGTTGTTATCTTTGTTCTTCTCCAGTTCCCCGGCCTTAATCTTGAAAGGCAGGCTCATTATAACAAGGAAAAAAAACAGGAGATCGCAAAGTTTTACACCAGGATAACGGAAACTCAATATGCCGGACAACTCCGTGGCGAAAATCTCATGGCGCTGATTCTTTACTGGGATAAATACAAAAAAACCAGAATGATGGCAACTGATCAAAGAGCGGTCAAAAATTTAAAACAAAAGTTTAAGAAAAAAAATCCGTTATTTTTTAAAATTGTACAACCAAAGAAAGACAAGGATGCAAAAAAAGTAAATAAGGCTTTTAAAAAACTTTTCACAGAAAGGAAAAAGCTTTTAAGAGAAATAAGGAAGGAAAAAATTGACAACAGCTTTATGGGACGACTGGGCCGGGAAATGGAACCTTTTACTAAATGGGCGGGCTTTAACTGGCGTATCAATGTGTCCTTACTCAGCGCATTCGCAGCAAAGGAAAGTAGCGTGGCCACCCTGGGGGCGCTCTATCAACAGGAAGAAGAAGGCGAAACCATGGAGAAAAGAATGAAGAAAGGTGAAGCGAATTTCACTTCCCTTCATGCCCTGGCGCTAATGCTTTTCATGGTTCTGTATCCCCCCTGCATTGCAACTACCATTATGGTTAAGCTGCAGACCGGATCATTTAAATGGATGCTTTTTTCCATGACCTATCCCATTATTTTGGGACTGGTAGTAGCGAGTCTGATTTTTACAGGAGGAAAAACCCTAGGGTTAAACGGTTTACAGGCCATGGCTGCATTTTATACCCTGGCCTTGTTAACAACTATAGCAACGGGTTTTATCAATAATAAGGAAACAATATAAAAAATGGAGGTTAATATTATGAAAAAGAAAAATTTTACAATTGGTCTATTACTTTTCTCTCTTTTACTGACCACAGCAGCCATTGCCCATACCACGCTTTGCTCATGTTATGATAACGGCGATGGAACAATCGTCTGCGAAGGCGGATTTTCTGATGGTTCATCTGCATCGGGGGTGGAAATCAGAGTTGTGGATAAGGATGGGAATGTGATTATTAAAGACATAATGAGCGAGGAGAGCGAATTTACATTTGATAAGCCTAAAGGTTCATACCAGGTGCAGCTTGACGCCGGCCCTGGTCATTTGGTTGAGGTGGACGGAAAGGATATTTTTGAATGAGCTTTGTTCGGATTAGTTTTTAATTATTAATTAGTTATTACAGGAAAAAAATGAGAATACAAAAAATATCGACATGTCTATTTTTCATGGT
>JAUVKE010000085.1 GCA_030592105.1 Desulfobacteraceae bacterium | reverse complement strand
ATATTTGCTATTAAAATAGATGAGCCCTTTGAACATTCTGGTTGCAGCCCCTGAAGCTGGAACAAATTTCACCAGACTATTCTCTCCGATATTTTCATCATAAAAACATACCAGCTCTTTTATCCCATCGTCTGTAAGGAGCCTGATCCCGTCATTAATGGTGCATGGTCTGTCCAGATTTATATATATAATACCCTTTTTAAGGAGTTTTAGTTGCGAGTAGATCTGTTCTGTTGAACTTCCCATGGTATTGATTCTGTTGCAGTCAGCTTCAGTTAAAATCATATCTTTTGTTTCCCCTTATTGGTTTTATTCATTGGAGATTTCCATGATATATTGACCATAGCCGTTTTTCAGCATCTCTTTTGCAAGTTCAATCAATTGCTTTTTATTAATAAGCCCGAGTTTGAAAGCGATCTCTTCTATACAGGCAATCTTGAGTCCCTGTCTTTCCTGCACAGCTCTTACATAAGCCGATGCAAGAGCAAGTGATTCATGGGTTCCTGTGTCAAGCCAGGCAAAACCCCGTCCAAGCAGTTCCACCTTAAGAAGACCCCTGCGTAAATAAGCAAGATTTACATCTGTTATTTCAAGTTCACCCCGGGGGGAGGGTTTAAGGCTTTCTGCTATTTTAACAACTTCATTATCATAAAAATAAAGGCCTGGCACAGCATAGTTTGATTTGGGGGTTTCAGGTTTTTCTTCAATACCCGTAACATTATTATCTTTGTCAAATTCAACAACACCATAGCTTTTAGGATCATTCACTCTGTAACCAAAAATTAATCCTCCTTTTTTAAGTTTTGAAGCGTTTTTAAGACGCTGCGAAAGACCCTGACCATAAAAGATATTGTCCCCAAGAATAAGGGTAACGTTTTCTTTCCCAATAAATTTTTTTCCGATTATAAATGCCTGTGCCAAACCTTCCGGTTTTGGTTGTTCTTCATAGGAGAGGGAAAGTCCATATTGTAAGCCGTTTCCCAAAAGAGCCTGAAAGTTTGGGAGATCTTCCGGGGTCGAAATAATCAGTATCTCCCTGATATGTGCAAGCATCAGCACAGATAATGGGTAATATATCATTGGTTTGTCATAAACAGGCATAAGCTGTTTGCTGACGACCTTGGTGATCGGATATAATCTTGTACCGGAACCTCCTGCTAAAATTATCCCCTTCATTATAATTTCTCCTTAAACGTGTCCAAAACGAGGAATTGATCGATATTCTTCACTTTTTAGGGAACTGGAAGAAAATAATATACCTATATCGTGCAGAACTTTTGTTCGTCTTCAAGGCGTGATGGCAGGTGCATAATTTAGGCTATGTGCCTGTTATCGCAACGTAGAAGACGGACAAAAGGGCAAACAGGATGGGTATATTATTTTTTGGAAGTTCCCCTTATACGATTTACCCATTCTTTATTATCAAGATACCAGTGAATTGTCTTATGGAGTCCGGTTTTAAAAGACTCTTCGGGTATCCAGTTCAAATCATTTTTTATTTTTGTACAATCTATGGCATATCTTTTATCATGGCCTGGTCTGTCCTTTACAAATGTAATCAGTTCCCGTCTTTTTGTTTTTATAGTACTGATTTCATCTAAAATATCACAGAGCATTTCAACCAGATGAATATTTTCCAGTTCAGTCCCCCCACCTATGTTGTACGTTTCTCCCCTGGTACCGGTTTTCATAATTTTCCATACAGCAACACAGTGATCCCTTACATATAACCAGTCCCTGATATTTGTACCGTCTCCGTAAACAGGAAGCTGTTTTCCCTCTTCTCCATTTAAAATCATCAAGGGAATAAGTTTTTCAGGAAACTGATAGGGCCCGTAGTTGTTTGAACAGTTGGATATTGTAATGGGAAGTCCGTATGTTTTATGGGAGGCTCTGACCAGGTGATCAGATCCTGCTTTGGATGCGGAATAGGGGCTGTTTGGTCTGTATGGGGTCTCTTCCGTAAAAAATCCCTTATTTCCAAGGCTGCCGAAAACTTCATCTGTACTAACGTGGTGAAAAAGTTTTATCTGTTTTTGATTAGCCCGGGCAACCTCCAGGAGGTTAAAGGTACCCATGATATTGGTACGGATAAAACTATACGGGTTCGCTATGGACCTGTCAACGTGGGACTCGGCTGCGAAATGGCAAACAGCATCAATCCCGTAATCATCAAACAGGGTGGAAATTATATTATAATCGCAAATGTCCCCTTTGCAAAAAATATATCGTTTGGGAAAGTCCTTTTCAATCCCCTTTAAATTTTCAGGATTTCCTGCATAAGTAAGAAGATCAACATTAATTATTCTACCTGAAAAATTTGATTCATAAAGGAGATATCTGATAAAATTAGACCCTATAAAACCGCATCCTCCGGTTATAAGTAGATTCTTCATTACAGTATCCTTTGCATGGCAGGTTCAATTTTTTTGTTTATGGGAAAATTAAATCAGGTTCTCAGGAATATCGGCATTGGTATATACCTTTTGTACATCCTCGCAATCATCTAATATATCCATTAATCGGATCATCTGCTCCGCACTTTTCCCTTCCAGTGCAAGAAGAGTTTGGGGCAGCTTTGTTACTTCCGCCATAATGTATGGAATTGATGCGTTGTCCAGTGCTTTTTTAACAGGTTCAAAGTCTTTTGGATTAGAGACAATTTCAAAATTTACACCATCTTCCCGTACATCTTCTGCTCCAGCGTCGATGGCGGTCTCCATCAGAGAATCTTCATCTGTCTTTTCTTTTTCAACAACAAAATAACCTTTTTGATCAAACATCCATGCAACACATCCGTTTTCGCCAAGGTTTCCATTATTTTTATTTAAAATATTGCGTATTTCAGCTACTGCTCTGTTTTTGTTGTCTGTGAGAGATTCAATCAGAATTGCAGCCCCTCCTGGCCCATATCCTTCATAAAGAACCTCTTCATAATTTACCCCTTCAAGTTCCCCTGTCCCCTTTTTTATGGCTCTTTCCATATTATCTTTAGGCATATTTTCACTCTTTGCAGCTGCTACAGCGCTCCTTAGGCGAGGATTGGCATCAATATCTCCTCCACCTAATCTTGCCGCCACTGTAATTTCTTTAATCAGTTTGGTGAAAATTTTGCCACGTTTTGCATCGGCTGCACCTTTTTTATGTTTAATGGTTGACCATTTACTATGTCCTGACATCTGTTTCCTCCTGAAAATCCAACCCTATTATGTATATTTCTTTGCTTGCTTTTCGGCAGCTTTGAGGTTTAAAAGTAATCTGTTTTTTAAAATTTTTTTTTACAAGATTTATATAGGTTGTAAAGTCCTCTCCATGGAAAATTTTGCACATATATGTTCCTCCGGAAAGGAGATATCTTTTGGCCAGCGATAATGCGTCACAGCAAAGATTAAATGACCGGGCATTATCCACATTTTTATTTCCGCTTGTGGCAGGGGCCATATCACTCATTATAACATTAAATTTTTTGTCATCAGGGAGAATATCCGAATTATCATCAGTAATATCCCTGGTAAAAACCGTGACATTAGATGGCAATTTAATGGAAACCGGCTTTAAGTCCATACCCACAACCGCTCCCTTTTTTCCCACAAGATCGGCTGCGTAAAGCAGCCATGATCCGGGAAAACAACCAAGATCTAAAACCCTGTCCCCTTTTTTAATAAGCCTGTGTTTCTTTTGTATTTCCTCCAGTTTATATACGGACCTTGCGGGAAATCGTTCTTTTTTTGCTTTTCGCGTATAATGATCTTCCCATTTATTATTTTTTCTTTTTCCACGATTAGCATTCATTTTGCACAAGGCCCATGAGAGTATTTTTAAATTTTCTTTTTTCAGAGTTAATATGGCCTGGAAATATTTCCCATGGTCCTGTCTCCGGGATAATGTAAAGTGCTAAATGGCTGCTTACCCCTTGCTCTTTGAGGTTAAATATTTTTTCAGGAATCTTTTTTTGAAAATCCCATGAATTTTCCGCTGTCTCTTTCAGGTAATTTTTAAATTCATCAGCCATATCTTCCGAAATCGGACCCGATGATGCTATTTTTGTCATTCGCGGATATTTTTCCATTAAAACTTCAAGAACAGATCTGCTGTTTGTAACAAAAAGCGCAGAGTCTTTGGATGAGTGCGCAAAGAGTCTACTCCAGGCAGAAATTCTTTCCTTTGGCATGTAAAGTCCAGAGTCCTCTGTTTTAGTAAAATTTTTTACAGGTATACCATCTTCATCATCCATTTCTTTTAAATCTCTGAAAATCGTTTTTTCCTTTTGCGCAAAAGAGTCAAGGTGGCCGGCAATTTCATACTGCTGTGCATCGAGTTCCTGGGCAAAATGGAGAAAAATTCTTGCCGTAAAAAGGGAATCATCTTTTGTAATTTTTTTGGTTCCCATATTTTTTTTAACTTCCTCTCTTATTTGGGATATGGAGGTGTCGCTAAAAAAGGGTATGGCATTCGTCATGGTCTTTACAAGGGGGGATTTTTCAGAACTATGAAAGTTTCCCCAGGTTCTAAATTCCTTAAGAGCTGAATCTATTCTTGCTGCATCCTCCTTAACAGGAAGGGATAGATCTATAAATTTATCTGCTGCAAGATTTTTCATCCCTTCCGGAACCTTTTGCTCCGATGGAAGGAATACTGAAAATTGTTTAAAAAAAGTGTATACAGCTTTAGCTGTAGGGTCAGAGATATATGTAAACGGAAAATATATTGCTTTCATGGTTAAAACTCAGATTTTAAAATATTGATTATGTTATTTCGAACTTCGGTTTCATCCTGGGATGCATCAATAATTCTGAACCTCCCCGGCTCTTTTAGGGCAATCTTTAAATAAGCATCCCTTACTTTTTTGTGAAACAGGAGATTCTCTTTTTCGAATCTTGCCTCTGCGGTGGTCCGCTGTCCATTATCCAGTTGTTTTAAGGCTCGGGGAAGGGATGTTTCAGGTTCCAGGTCTAAAAGTAATGTTAAATCGGGACGGAGATCTTTGAGAACAATTTTATGCAGTGAGTTGATCATATCAAGACTGATACCCCGGGCGTGACCCTGGTAAGCTGTGGTGGCATCCATAAACCTGTCGCAGATCACAACTTTACCGGAAGCAAGGGCTGGAAGTATCAGGCTTTTAACATGCTGCGCACGGTCAGCGCAGTAGAGCATAAGTTCGGCTTCAGGACACAAATCATAATTGTCGGGGTCCAAAAGAATCTTCCGAATTTTTTTACAGATATCTGTACCCCCAGGCTCACGTGTGGCAACAGTCTCATGTCCCAGCTTGTTTAAAAATTCAATAATATATTTTACCTGGGTGGTTTTTCCTGAACCCTCTATTCCCTCAAGTGTTATCAGCATTAAATATGTTGTCCTGGTATTTTGACTATTTATTAAATACAAGTATAATACGAACTTATTTTTGTACGACCCTTAATATCCGACAATTTCATTTAATTCATCAATAACAAAAGCCACTTATTCATCTGCGGCGCGGGCAAATTTTTTACTGATACGTTTAAGTGACAGCGTACTAATTTGGCTGGTTTTCACCCGGGATTGTTTTGAAAATTTTGGATCATAAAATAAGAGGGTTAAAGGAAAACCTGCATGTTGCGGCTGACTGGTTACTGTATAGATCGTCACATAAATAAATAATGCCTGAACGAAAACTTTCTTTTTCGCTCATATTTGCGTCTTACGAAAATTTTAATTATAGAAAGACTCAATCTATTCCTGCGGGTAAAATTTTAATTTTTTTTGATCTTAACAAAAAACGGGTAATTGTTTGACAATATATCATACTTTACCTGATTTCAAGCCATTCTTTTAGGCCACAGGGGATTGACCTATTTTGAAGTTGTTTTTCGGCCAATATAAAAATATCTTTCCAAAAGTCTGTGATAGGATGTCCATGTTTCATTAGGGCTTTCTTTTTCCATGAACTGCCGTATTCCATTTACTTTGGAATCTATTTCATCTATGTGATTAAGAACTACAGCCTCTATGGTTTTAGGAGGCTCAGGGGAACCAAACTCTCTGTTTCCATGGTGACTCACAATCAGATGCTTAAGCAGAAGAGCCTTTTCTTCGGGGAAATCATCAATCTGAACAATTTTTTCATTTATCATCTCGATCCCTATAACAATATGGTTTAAAAGCCGGCCTTCATCGGAATAATCTATGCTGGTTTTATAGGTAAATTCTTTTATTTTGCCCAGGTCATGGAGTATTGCACCTGTTATAAGGAGGTCTGCATCGATTCCGCTGTAATGGCTTCCTGTGTTTATTGCTAAAACCGCAACAGATAAGGAATGTTCCAGCAATCCCCCAATATATGCGTGGTGCATTTTTTTCCCTGCAGGAGCGGCTTTAAAGTGGGTTGCAAATTTTTCATCATGGAAAAATAGTTTTAGAAGCTTTTTATAATAAACGGTTTCAATGGATTCTATTATTTGTAAAAGCCGGTTAAACATAGCATTAATATCATGCGTTGTGGCAGGGAGAAAAGCTGAAAAGTCAACATCGTCCATGGGACAGGGTTCTATTTTTTTGACGACAACCTGCAATGCTCCGTTATATTCGGAAACACTCCCCTTAATATAGACTAAGTCACCTTTAACTATTTTATCTGTTAATTCATCAACATTATCCCATTTCACACCCTTTGCCGTTCCTGTTTTGTCTGAAATGGTTATGGTTAAAAAATTATTTCCATCCTTTTTCTGGGAAATCTTTTTTTCTGAAAGGATAAAAATATCATCTATGGAGTCACCCGGTATCAATTTGTCTATAAATTGTTTTTTCATATGATAAAACTCTAAACATTATTCCTTAACTATTTATCTATGCTAATTCAGTAGTGTCCGGTTAGAAAGTTGCAAGAAAGAAAATACGGAAAGTTTAACCGGACACTAATGATATTTTTCAACAAAAATTAAGAACAGGCTCGTAAATATTCAGCTAATATGTATCTTAAATCAGCGATGCTGAATAGTTACACAGGCTCTAACATTATATATGCAAGGCAGCGTTAAAACCTTCCTCAATAGCGTTGTCTATCTTCCTCGGAGAAATACAGTCTCCCACCTCTATTAATGATATCTTCCCCTTTAGGGAATCAATAAGCTCCCTGTCAGGCACAAGCCCCCCTGATAAAACTATTGTATCTGCAGGGATATCCATTTCTTCTCCCTTGCTTTCAATGAGAACCCTTTTAGATGTTATCTCTTTATATAATACTTCCTTGATAATCTTTATATTGCTCTTTTTAAGCCTCATCAGGGTGACCCAGCGGGTGCTGGGGCCAATATCCGCCCCTATTTTAGCCTGCCTGGTGAGTAATGTTACATTTTTACCCTGCTCATTTAAATGTTCGGCAACATCTATACCTATGAGGCCGCCTCCGATTATTACAACATTCTCCCCGACTTCTGCATTATTCGTAAGAACATCCACAGGAAAAATATAATCAACAGTTTCTATTCCAGGAAGCGGAGGAACCTTATGAATTGCTCCAGTTGAAACAATTGTACAATCAGCATTCTCTTTAATAACATCATCAGAAGAAACTTTCTTATTTAATTTTACAGTAATATTATTTACCTTCATCTGGGTGGTAAGGTATCTGGTGAGACATTCCAATTCCCCTTTTAAAGGGGGAAGAGAGGCAATTTTCAATGCGCCTCCAAGGGAATCGGATTTTTCCCAGAGTGTTACATCATGTCCCCTTAATGATGCAACCCTGGCAGCTTCCATTCCTCCGGGACCGCCACCTACAACAAGAACCTTTTTACCCTGGGTAGCAGGTTTGAAAATATTTTCACCTTCTCTTCCTAATTCGAGATTAATGCCGCATGTAACACCAGTGGGCCCTGAACTGTGTATACGTGTCATGAGCTTATCAAAACATACACAGCATCCTATGCAGTTTCTTATCTCATCAGTTCTACCTTCATAGGTTTTCAAAGCAAATTCAGCATCAGCAAGCATCCCCCTCCCTATTGCTATGAGATCAGCTTTTCCTTCTTTTATAATGGATGCTGCCACAAAAGGATCATTAATTCTTCCCACTGTGGTGACGGGAACATCTGTAACCTCCTTTAAAGCCTCTGCAAGGTGGACAAAAGCAGCCCTTGGAACAGACATGGGAAGCATCGGCTTGGGAGATTCATGCCATCCAGCCCACGCGTGGAGCCTGTCTGCCCCTGCTTTCACAAACTCCTGCCCCATAATTTGGGAATCTTTTATGGTACTTCCCCCTGGTAAATATTCATCAACACTCATTTTTACACAGATACTTAAATCATCCCCTATTTTTCCCCTTATCTTTTTTATAATCTCCTTTACAAAAACAGCCCTTGCAGCAGGGGTATCACCACCATATTTATCAGTCCTTTTATTAGTAATGGGTGAACAGAACTGACTTATGAGATATCCAGTGGAACCCATGAGTTCGACTCCGTCAAAACCGGCATCCCTTGCTCTTCTTGCACCTTCGGCAAAGGCTTCAACAATTTCATCAACCTCAGGGGTTGAAAGCTCCCTCGGTTTTTCGCCGGTATACCTGGAGGCAATGGGAGAAGGGGCACCGGCCTGTTCTCCCAGATTTTTAGCCCGCGCATATCTTCCTGCATGATTTAACTGAAGAACCACCTTTGCACCGGCATTATGAATAGAATCTGTAAGTTTTTTTAATCCAGGAATATATTTGTCATCATCTATTCCCAGTTCTCCGCCCAAACCTGCTTTTCCGAGCCTGTGAATATAGGCAACTTCCACCGTAATGAGACCTGCTCCTCCCCTTGCCCTTGCTGTGAGGTAATCTATAAGTCTGTCCGTTACAACACCGTCTCCGGCAAAACCTGTCCCCATGGGAGCCATTACAATACGGTTCTTCAGCTTCATTTTTCCGATTACAACAGATTCAAAAAGGCAATCAAGTTCTTTTGGCCGCATTATTAATCTCCTTATAAATTATTT
>JAUVKE010000202.1 GCA_030592105.1 Desulfobacteraceae bacterium | reverse complement strand
TTATTGCAAGCTATGGATTCATGCTGCCCCATAAAGGCCTGGAGCAGTTAATTGAGGCGTTTGCGATTTTAAAAAAAACTCATTCAAACTTACATCTGTTAATGGTAAATGCCCTGTATCCCAATATAGTGTCGAATGAAACAAAACTGCGGTGCATGAATTTAATAAAAAAAAGATATATGCAGGCTTCTGTTACCATGGTAACAGATTTTTTTAAAGATGAAGAGAGCTTTGCCCTGCTCGATTCTGCATCCATGATTGTTTTTCCCTACCAGACAACAGCCGAATCAGCAAGCGGCGCAGTCAGACACGGCATTGCAGCCCGCTGTCCTGTTGTCTGCACACCGCTTGATATTTTTTTAGATGTTAAAGATATTGTTCATACACTGCCCGGGACATCTCCCAAAAATATTGCCGCAGGTATTGAACAATTGCTCCATAATCCTGATCTTTTAAAAAGTAAACAGCAGATTCAGGAGAAATGGATAGCTGCTCATTCATGGAATATTTTAGGAAAACGGTTATCAGGGATTATAAGGGCGGTTAAGGGTTAAAAAAGGTTAACAGGTTTCGTGCCTGCCCGTAGAGACGATGCATGCATCGTCTCTACACGAAAAAGACAATGCATGCATTGTCTCTACCGAACAGACCAAAACCATCAGGAGATCAAATAACCGCAGGCAAATCAAAAAAGTAACCCGTAAACCGTCAACCGCCCTTAACAATCCTGATTTCAAAATTTATTTGACAAAGCCTGATGATGGCATAATTGATATCAGTATGTGGTCGAATAATAAAATTATCCAGGGGAGGTTTCTATGAAGGCTGTCACCATTAGAGGCGTTGAACCTGAAGTTGCTGAAAAATTAAAAATAGCAGCGAAAAAGCAAGGTAAAAGTGTTAATCATCTAATACTTGAGTTCATCAAAATAAGTCTTGGACTTAAAAAGGAAAAAAAATTTTTACGCAAATATGATGATCTGGATGACCTGTTTGGCAGATGGAATGATGATGAGTTCAAAAAAATAAATAATTCAATAATCAGGCAGCGTCAAATTGATCAGGAGCTCTGGAAATGAAAAAGGTATTGTATGAAAAAGGTTTTTCACAGGGAGATGGTTCTCGAAGCCCTTATCAGGGACTATAAGAGCAATTGGCGGCTGACGATTAAAAAAATTAAACAACCTTTAATTCCCTTGGCTAAATCAAACCAAAATTGTATAAATAAAACCAGAGGAAGATACCTGGATGTTCGGCTACTTAAGATTTATTCTCGCTTTTTTAGTTCTTATTTCACATGTTGATATAAAATTTTTTGGCCTCAACCCCGGAGTAATTGCAGTGGTGATGTTTTATATGCTGGCAGGCCATGTAGTATCGCATTTATGGGAGGATATTATCCCAAATAGCCCAAATGACCGGGATAATAAGGGTAAACTGTATAGATTTTATAAAGACAGAGTCCTGAGGATTTTACCACTTTACAGTTATGTTGCCCTGTTAACCATACTTTTTCTATTTATTACAGGCTATGCTGACTCAAAGTTTTCTTTGTTAAAACTTGCAGGCAATTTTTTAATTATTCCTTTAAATTATTATATGCTGGTTGATACTACCATCCTTACAACTCCCAACTGGTGTCTGATCCCTCCTGCATGGTCTCTTGGAGCAGAGCTCCAGGCATATATCCTTTTACCTTTATGCCTTATAAATAAAAGTCTGAAAATCTTTTTAACAGCAGCCTCTTTTGGTGTTTATATGCTGGCAAATTTTTCTATCATTAACCCTGATTATTTTGGATACAGATTGATTTTCGGTATTTTTTTTATCTTTGCTGCAGGAAGTTCAATTCAAATAAACCAGACCACGAAAAACAGATCAGGATTTAACTTTAACAGGCTTTATCCCTGGCTTTTGTGGATTTTCATTGCATGCCTTGGCATATTTTTTCTCCACCAAAACCTTTTCGGCCCGGCATATACAAAAGAGACATTCATAGGGATTTTTGCCGGTATACCACTTATATATTTTCCTGGTAAAAAAAAAATAAAACTGCCATGGAATGCACTCCTTGGCTCTCTTTCCTATGGCGTGTTTTTAAGCCATTTTTTATTAATATGGTGCCTCGATTATACCGATTTAATTAATAAAAACACTATGTTATATATACCTGCAATAACCCTTGGTTCAATTTTTATTGCATATTCAGGAGTTATAATTATAGAAAAACGTATTGATTTAATAAGGAAGGGCGGTTGAGGGTTTAAGATAGCATAAATGCATGATAAAGATGAATAAGACGGCAAGTGCTCAAATGAAAGAAGAAACGCATAAAATCATGGGCGTCCCATGAGATACGCTCAGCTAACACTTGACATACCATTTTGATAAAGTGTATTTTGAAAAAAACCAGACAGGTTTAAAGTACACAAACAAATTTAAATATCATTTAAAATATCATTTAAAAGGGCTAACAACCCAAAGATGAAATTGTAGGAGTCAGTTATCAGTTATCAGTTGTCAGCACTTGAGGTTATTTTAAAATTTGAGGATTTGGAAGTATGGAAGAGGTCTTCACGATTATGCGCAGATTTGTACAAACACTTTCAAGATATTATGGGTATGCTTTTACTGACAACTGATAACTGACAACTGATAACTGACAACTGACAACTTTCTTGTTTTTTGTGACAGAAAACCAGGTAATAAGGTACTAAAGGGCTGAGCAATGACGTCTGACAAGAAAAACATTCTGGAACTAATTCAGTCAAGGCGAGAACGCTTCGGTGGATTTTAAGACGAAAGAAGCAAGGCCGGAAAGTCTCTCCAGAGAAATTGTCGCTTTGGCCAATACAAAAGGGGGAACACTTTTAATTGGGATTGCTGACAATGGAACCGTTCAGGGGATATCAAATAGAAAGAATTATGAAGAGTGGATTGCAAACATTGCAAGGAATAATGTTATTCCTTCTATTCGTACAGATTTTTCCCTCATTACAATTGGAGACAAAAAGATCGCTGTTGTTTTAGTGCCCAAAGGAAAAGATAAGCCATACCAGACCAAAGACGGCAAATATTACATTCGTGTCGGATCAACAAATCGCATAACTACCCAGACAGAGCTTTTGCGGTTGTTTCAGGCAACAGGAGCTTTTCATTATGATCTGACACCTGTCCCTGGAACAGGCTTAAATGACCTGAATTTTGCCAAGCTGGATGATTATTTCAAACAATATAATCTGGACTTTTCCACGGAAAATGAAAACTCCAAAAGAGTCCTTTTGCAAAATACAGACATTATGGCCATAAGCGGAGAAACTACGATTGCCGGATTGTTGATCTTCGGCATAAATCCCTCCAGATATCTTTTTCAAAATGGTATTTCCTTTGCGCGCATTCGTGGAAAAACTCTGGATGAAGATCTGATTGACAAACAGAACATTGATGGCAATCTGGATTATCAAATAGATACAGGGGTCGCTGTATTGAAGAATCACCTTGCGGTTCCTTCAAGGATAGTGGGCGCAAAGCGGGTGGCCACAAAATATATATATCCTGACAAAATATTTCGAGAACTCATTACAAATGCCGTGGTGCATCGGAATTATTCCATATACGGATCAAAAATTCGGGTGTTTCTATTTGATGATCGGCTGGAAGTTATCAGCCCGGGGAGGTTGCCAAATACTGTTACAATTGAAAAATTGCGTTTTGGCGTTTCTTTTGCGACAAATCCGGTTCTGGTTAAATTCATGGAAAATTTGCGCTATATTGACCAGCTTGGACGAGGGCTTCCTATGGTCTATCAAGAAGCGACAGGCAACGGGAAAAAAGTGAAATTTGAAGAAATTGGAGAAGAGTTTAAAGTAAGTCTGGAAATTTGAGCATGAGATTACCGGGATGTCCTTGAACGGGATCATGGCCGAACTATTAGAATAAAAGAAAACGGTTAATAACGGTTCAAGGGTTCAAGGTTCACAAACAACGGTCAACGGACAACAACTGATAACTGATAACTGACAACTGAACCCTATTTCTGGCTAAATCAAACCGGAAACGGACAGATAAAACCAACAGAAAACGGTCAACGATTTATTATTGATCGCTTTTATGTTTTTTTTAACCGTCAACAGTAAACCGTAAACGCTTTTAATCATAAACCATCCTTTTTTGGCACAACCATTGCATATGCATGTTTTAGCTTTTTTGATATATGTACAAAATTATATTTTTTTTAACCATTTTTAGGAGGAGATTTTAATGGCTTTAACACAAACGGAAGTTTCCCAGCTTTATGTGTCTATTTTTGGTCGTGCGTCAGAAGGTGATGGTAATGCCTATTGGCAGATAGACCAGGCTGACATGGTAACCACCGCAAATGTTATGCTTGCAACCCAGGCTGCGCAGGATTATTTTGGCGCTACTCTGGATGATGACCAGGCATTTATTGAGCACATTTACCTGAACACCCTTGGCAAGACCTATACAGATGATCCTGATGGTGTTGATTACTGGGTTGGTGAACTTGCCGGCGGCACATCAAAGGGTGAGGTTATTGCGGCTTTGATTGATGCAGCCCAGTCACCAGAAAATGCCGGTGCTGCTCAGGATCAGTTTAACAACAAGGTGGCAGTTTCAGATTATACTGCTGATACAATTTCAGGTTTTGATTCATCAATTGATTTTGCAGGCTTTATTGATGATGTTGACCATACAAACACAAGTGTTGTAAATGCCATGGCTGCCATTGATGCAGAAGCTGATGGCAGTTATGTGGAAGGCATTAATATTGCCGTTGAATCTGCTGCCGGCGCCGATGTAATGCACCTTACCGGAAACCAGGCTGTCCGTATTGATCTGACAGCAAATGACGATCAGGTAACAGGTATTGATCTTAATAATGACGGCGTCATTGCCAATGATGGTGTTGAAAATAATGATCCCACTGCTCAGGACGATGGTGTCGATTTTGAAATTGTTGATGCCTATGCGCGCAATCCTCTGAATCAGGCTGATTCCCAGAATAATTTCCTTGGTGACATTGCCTTTGACGGCACCGGATTTTCAGGTGACGGCGTAAACACTGACGGTAATATCTTCCTTGGCGGTCTTGGTGCAGATACTGCATTTGGCGGAATCGG
>JAUVKE010000323.1 GCA_030592105.1 Desulfobacteraceae bacterium | reverse complement strand
CTGCACTGCCCCTGCAGTCCCATTAAAGATCACATTATCAAGCATAGCCATCTCTTTTGTAGTTGGTGTGTGCTCTTTATAGCTTCTTTTATATTTTGTAAAACAGGGGCGCTTACATTATTTTTCACCTTATTGCTGGTTTGCCGGAGCAGCAGCATTATTTTATGGAATAATCATTTAGGGCACCTTGAAAAATAATCCTCATTTGTGAAAAAAACTATTTAACCATAAAAGGAGATTCTATGAACCCGGAAATTTTCAGAGAGTACGATATCAGAGGGATCGCTGGTAAAGATATTAATGACGAGGATGTTATCTCTCTGGGGAAAGGATTTGGCACCTACCTTAAAAAACAGGGTTGCCGGAAAATTACCGTGGGGAGGGATTGCAGAACAACCTCAGACAAATATTCCGAAAAACTTGTTAAGGGCCTAATCGCAACCGGATGCCATGTAACCGATATTGGAGTCGTGACATCACCTGTTTTATACTATTCCATCCATCACTTAAACCAGGATGGCGGCGTAATGGTAACCGCCAGCCATAACCCTAAAGAGTATAATGGATTTAAAATATGCAAGGGTGCTGAATCTGTTCATGGAAAACAGATTCAGGAGATTAAAGATCTTATCCTTGATAAAGCCTTTACAACGGGAAGCGGTGGCTATGCAAAAGCAGACATTGTAGATTCCTATAAAAATTTTATCGAAAAAAATATATCCATCACCAAACCCCTCAAGGTTGGGATTGATGCAGGAAACGGCACTGCAGGCGTAATAAGCGTACCGATTCTTAAAAATCTCGGTTGTGAGATCCATGACATTTTCTGCGACATGGATGGAACCTTCCCCAATCATGAAGCAGACCCGACTGTTGCAAAAAATATGGCGGATTTAAAAGATCTGGTCCTGAAAAAAGGTCTCGACATAGGAATAGGATTTGATGGTGACGGCGACAGGATTGGTGTAATCGACGAAAACGGAGAGATGGTGTTCGGCGATAAAATAATGATCCTTTTTGCAAGGGAGATCCTCACCAGAAAACCAGGGGCCAAATTCATAGCAGAAGTCAAATGTTCCAAAACCCTGTATGATGATATCAAAAAGCATGGGGGGAAAGCCATAATGTGGAAAACCGGGCACTCCCTGATTAAAAAAAAGATGAAAGAAGAAAATGCTGCCCTTGCAGGTGAAATGAGCGGTCACATGTTTTTTGAAGACCGGTACCTGGGCTTTGATGATGCGATTTACGCATCATGCAGGCTCCTTGAAATACTTGCAAATTCCGGCAAAAAAATGTCAGAGCTTTTATCTGATATCCCTAAAACATATTCAACCCCTGAAATACGAATCGACTCTCCTGACAACATAAAATTCGATATAGTAAAAAAAGTTACCGAGTATTTCCGCGACCGCTATGACGTAATAGATATTGACGGCGTAAGGGTCCTGTTCGACGACGGATGGGGACTGATCAGAGCATCAAACACCCAGCCTGCGCTTGTGCTCCGTTTTGAAGCCATGACTGAAAAGAGATGTAACGAAATTCAGACCCTTATTGAAACCGTGTTAAACAAGATAAAACAAAGCTTTTAACAAGAAAATCCCGAAACACCGACAATACGCCCCGCCAAAGGTTGCATGAAACCTGCGGCGGGACAGTTAATATCTATCCACAAATATCCCTTTTACCCAATATTTGCATATAAGAGTGCCTTGAAGATAAAGATAGTATATGCCAAGAAAAATTATTGATATTTCGATTTATCTGGAAAATGATGTTGTTTCTGATCCCAATGGCTATGGCCCTGAAATCACATATTTAAATCACCAGGAAACCTTCCCCCAGATACAGCCATTTTTCCCCGGCCTGAAAAAGGAAGATTTACCCGATGGTGAAACCTGGGCCCTTGAAAAAATAAAACTGACCACACATAACGGGACTCACCTGGACGCACCATACCATTTCCACTCAACAATGAATAAAGGGGAAAGAGCAATTACCATTGATGAAATTCCCTTGGACTGGTGCTTTCAAAATGGAGTTAAACTAGATTTTCGTCATTTCGAGGATGGCTATGTTGTAACAGCAAAAGACATAAAAAAAGAATTACATCGAATTAATCATGAATTAAATCCCCTTGATATCGTACTCGTCAACACACATGCAGGAAGCCGTTACGGATATGATAATTATGTTTCTTCCGGTTGCGGCATGGGATATGAAGCAACAATATATTTGCTTGAAAAAGGGGTCAGACTGACCGGAACAGATGCCTGGAGCTGGGACGCTCCCTTTATCCACACGGAAAAAAAATACAGAAAAACCAAAAATCCTTCTTTAATATGGGAAGGACATAAAGCCGGAAAGGATATTGGTTATTGTCATTTGGAAAAATTACATAACCTTGAAATATTACCGGCAACCGGCTTTATGGTCATCTGCTTCCCTGTAAAAATAAAAAAAGCATCTGCAGCCTGGACAAGGGCTGTTGCTATTATTTATGAATAGAAAATACAAATAAAGATATTATACTTAAGGGTGCCTTAAATTCGATACAACCGGCAGGTATTTTCCCAGACAATTTCAGACAATTCACCAGGATCATCACCCCTTACATCAGCAACCTTAAGCAAAACGCTCTTTACAAATGCCGGTTCATTACGCCTTGTCCGGTTCTTTTCAGGAGCCGGAGTTAAATAGGGAGCATCGGTTTCAACCAGAATACGGTCAACCGGAATATACCCCGCAAGTTCCCGTAAATACTCCCCCCGTTTTTTTATGGTAATTATACCGGTAATTCCTATGAACAATCCAAGATCCAGATACGCCTTCAACTCTTCTTTGTTTCCGCTGAAACAATGAACAACACCTTGTAAATCCCGGTTAAAAGATGATTTTAAAATTTCCAGAAACCGTCCATTACTCTCCCTTTCATGAAATATTACAGGAAGCTTTGATTGATCCGCAGCCGCAAGCTGTCTTATAAACCATTTTTCCTGTTCTTTTGCAGGAGAAAACATCCTGTTAAAATCGAGCCCTGTCTCTCCCCAGGCACGGACAAAAGGGGACTTTGCAAGATTCAGTAAAAAACTGATAGCCGATTCATCACACATTTTCGCATCATGGGGATGCACCCCCACTGAAGCATAATAACCATCAACCGATTCCGCCAGAGAGACAGCCCTTTCAGAGCTTTTCACATCTGTTCCAACAATCATTACAGATGCAACGCCAGCCTCATCTGCACGCGCTATTACCTCTTTTATATCTTTGCTAAAAATCTTATCATCAATATGAGCATGACTGTCAAAAAAATTCATAATTTTTTAATACCCGCAATACACCCTTTGAAAAAATATTTTAAAAAATACATGATTTTCCAGTAGTGTCCGGTTAGAATCTTGCGTGAGGGGAGTTTAATTGTTTTTGTAGCGTATTGAATAAATT
>JAUVKE010000113.1 GCA_030592105.1 Desulfobacteraceae bacterium | reverse complement strand
GGAACTTACAATATTTGAAAATATGGATATTCACTGCCGACTCTTTAATCTTTCTTTAGCAGAACGGAGAAAAAAAATAGATGAACTTCTGGCTTATGTAGATCTTATTGACCGTAAAAAGAGCCTGGTAAAACAGCTTTCCGGAGGCATGAAGCGGCGTTTGATGATTGCAAGGGCGATGGCGCATTCCCCTCAAATTCTTTTTTTAGATGAGCCGACAGTAGGGTTGGATGCCGAAATCCGCAGGCGGATCTGGGCATTGATAAAAAAAATTCAAAATAGAGGCGCCACCATCCTTTTGACAACCCATTATATTGAAGAGGCGGAATTTTTGGCGGATCGGGTCGCGTTTCTTGATGAGGGAAAAATTGTGGTCATTGATACACCCCAAAAATTGATGGAGCAAACCGGAACCTGGGCAATTGACCGGATGGATGGTGATAAAATGGAGACGATTTATTTTAAAACCAGGCCCGAGGCTGATATCTTTATTGCAAAACAACAAGAAAGTTACACCCTGCGCAGGGTGAATCTGGAAGATTCATTTTTATCTTTTACCGGAAAGAAGGTGTTATGCTAAACGGTTTAACAGCAGTCTATTTACGCGAAATGTTGATTTTAAAACGAAGGATCAAACGGCAGATACTCAGCATGTCGGTCTCACCTTTGCTCTATCTGATAGCTTTTGGGTACGCGATGGGTGAAGGGGCAAGCTTTGACGGGCATACATACATCGAATTTTTAATTCCTGGTCTGGTCGCCATGAGCAGTATGACCCAGGCATTTGCAATTTCCACTGATATTAATGTAGCACGGTTTTACTGGCATATCTTTGAAGAATTCCAGGCCGCGCCGATCAGCGATGCCGCCTATGTGGCAGGTGAGGTTCTGGCCGGCATGACCAGAGCATTTATTTCGGTTGCCGTGATTCTGATCATCGGCCTGTTTTTCAATGTAACTCTGGATTACGGCAATCCGCTGTTCTGGCTGGCCATAGGACTTAACAGCTTTGTATTTGCGTCCCTTGCCGTAGGTCTGGCCATGCTGGTTAAATCCCATGCGGATCAGGCCATGCTTACCAGCTTTGTTATCACGCCTATGGCCTTTCTTGGAGGGACTTTTTTTCCTGTAGACCGCCTGCCCGTGTGGGCACAGAAAATCATTTGCCTGCTGCCGCTTACCCATGCATCAACAGCGATCAGGCAGACAGCCTTCGGCTCTTTGCCCGGCTGTTTCCCTTATTTACTGCTGGCTGCAATCGGCCTGATATTTTTTATTGGCGCTTTAAAATGCGTTAACCAGGCAAGGGATTGACAACCGATAAAAATTAAAACATAATCACGGGAAAGAAAAAAAAGGAGCGGGCGGGTGAAAGACCCGCTAAAAAAAAGGTTCAAAATGAAAAAGCTTTTTAAGACAATGCCGAATTTCTTCAACTTTTGTACTTTTAGATCAAACAAACCTGGCCCAAATCTCTGCATCTACTTATGAAAATTATTTGGTCCCCGTTCCTAAATAACCAGTTCTGCCTTAAGACCACATTTTATGTCTCTTGTGAAAAGATGGTTGTTATCCAGATTATATGCCCAGCACATATTTCTGGCTCCCGGATAAACATCAAATACTTTTTCTTTTAGCAAAGGTGCATTATCGAGTAATTCATTGATCAATATGTTATAGGAATTATCAATAAACTGAGACAGGCTTTTTGCCATTTCCATAACCTGATCAACAAGATGGAAACAGCCTTTTCCCCCACCTACAGCATTTACAACGTTTTTTGTAAAGTTTTTATCAAGTTTTATCCCCTCAAGATCTGACATTTTTTTTTTTATCAGTTTGCATACACCAAGATAAGGAGCTCTTTTAAAATCAGCTTCTGCATGTTTAATCATCTTTTCTGGAAATGAGATAATAAAACTTGTAAAAATATGATGTACATTATCTAACATTGATACATCTATTTTCAAAACCCCTTTTTCAATAAGATCTGCTCTGATAGTTTTATTTCGTTCTAATAGTGCCAATATTATTCCCCCTCTTGTATTAATTTGAAAGTTATAACTCAAAAAATAGTATTAGATTAGGATTTAATGGGTTTTTAAATTTTTGAAGGATTTTGATATAATTAACAGAAAAATATCAAAAATTCCTGAAAAAAAAAGAAAAAGGGTTATCAGGCTCATGGGCAGGAATACGCTTATGACTCCAGGGGATAACAGTTTTCAAAATGAGATGATAAAGGCCGCAGGCGGGATTCCGCCTGAGTTTGGCAAAAAAGGAAATATTATTTCTGTAACAAAAAAAGATTGGATAAGATTTAACCCCCAGGTTATATATGGGTGTGGAGGAGACAGGGAAACAGCAAGAAAATTTTTTGACAAACCTGGCTTAAAAAATATTGATGCAGTTAAAAGCGGAAAAATTTTTTACTTTCCATGTGAATTGACATGCAGAGCAGCATCTCATACAGGGTATTTTGTTTCATGGCTCGCTGCAAGAATATATGCAGACGAATTTGCATCTGAAGAAAACCTGATTCTAAAAGAAAAAATATTTAAAACAAAAAATATTGATATTGATCTTGAATATATTAAAGATTCCCGTGTGGCATACAGCCATGTATATGATTTTGTAAATAAAACTCTGATTGTCGATTTTAAAGTCCCAATACAGATTCTCTCTACTCTTGAAGGTTACAGGGAAAAGATTAAATATGTGGGTAACCATTACTCCCCTGCTCCATGCTGGGGGATCGGGCATAAGCACGGCCTGGAAAAAATCAGATCAAGAATCTATAGGGTTACAGATATGAATCAGTCTGATGCATCCTTTCTTTTTACCGGAGCAGACATGGATAAATTGTCAATCCAAAAAACTAAATTTAAGGATATGACGGTTTATGCCCTTGTTACAGCGGGTGTCAGCTCGAACGCTGTCAGGATGTCTAAGGATTCGGGTAATTATTATGAGCCAGGCACCATTAATATTATAATACTGACCAATATGAGCCTTACGAAAAGAGCGATGACACGGGCAATTATTTCAGCAACAGAGGCTAAAACCGCCGCGCTGCTCGATATGGATATAAGAAGCAGCGCTGTACCTGTAGAATATCGGGCCACAGGTACAGGAACTGATAATATTATTATTGTTAAGGGAACCGGAGTTAAAATAGAGAGTACAGGCGGCCATTCAAAAATGGGAGAGCTAATTGCAAAAGCAGTATACGCAGGTGTTAAAGATGCTGTCTGCAAGCAGAACAGCATCACAGTATCAAGGAGTATTTTTCAGCGTCTTAATGAAAGAGGACTCTCCACATACAGTCTGATTTCTGAAACAGGATGTGATTGTAAAATTGATAAAGGAGAGTTGGGCATAATGGTTGAACAGATTCTGCTTAATCCTGTTTATGTCGCTTTTCTTGAATCTGCATTTGCATTAAGCGATGATTATGAAAAAGGTCTAATCAAAAATCTTGCCTCGTATGATCGGTGGTGCAGAGATGTTGCATGGGAGATCGCAGGAAAAGAGTTTAAAGATATGAAAGATTTTGTAGAAACAGAAGATATCCCTGTGGTGCTGAAAAAAGCATTGAATGGAATTTTAAATGGCGCATACTACAGGATTCAGAAGTGAAAAACCGAATTTATATTTTGTTGAATCTGTTTTTTTTTTAAAATTGGCACAAGGGAAAGATAATTTATGAGGCGATTTTTTTTTATCAGTATTGATAATAATTTTATTTGCATCTACATTATATGCAGAAAATAAATCCGAACATATAAATGAAAAGAAAATCAAACTTGAAACAATAACCGTAACATCCCAAAGGATGGCTGAATATGTAAAGAATCATCCGGCCAGCGTTGTTTCTCTAAACAGAGAGGAGATTTTTCAAAGAAATTTTCTGGAAGTCAGCGAGGCCATAGGCTCCATGCCAGGAATATATGTAAAAGAATCAGGAAGCGGCACTGGCCACAGAATTTCCATACGTGGTTCCGGAGGTTCCGGAAAAGTTCTTGTACTTATAAATGGCAGACCAGTTAATTCAAGTCAGTACGGAAACGTTAATCTTGGCTGCATCCCTTTGGAAATTGTCAGTAAAATAATGGTGTTCAAACCTCCGGTTCCTGTATGGCTTGGGCCAGGTGCAACTGCAGGAGCTGTAAATATCATCACAGAGAGTCCAGTCTCCAAAAACTCTAAAAAAAAACAGATAAAAAATCGTTTAAAAATAAGAGGTGGATCCTATGGCAGGGCTAATATCAGCTCTTCCACAACATTACCTTCCGGTGATAATGGAAGTATAATGATTACAGCAGGCGGAAGCCATGGAGACGGCAAAAGGAAAAACAGCGATAAGGATACAGGAAATTTTAGTTTTCATCTTGATAAAAAACCAGCCGAAAAATTTGCTGGTATTTCACAATATGATTTTAATACGCGTTATTATCATTCGTTTCATGGCTCTCCCGGGCCTACTGATAATCCAACCCCTGATGCACGTCAGCGTTATGAAAAAAGCTCTTTTGACCTGATGTGTAAAGGGCTTGCGGGCAGTAAAGGCGATTTTTCAATTAAATCATATGGTGATATAACCGATCTTACAGATCATTCCCAAACCGGCTTTGAATCAAAACTTAAAATCTATAAAATCGGGATAAGAGGCGACACAAACTGGTCTGATGAAGATGGCAAATGGGCTGTACGTCTTGGCGGGCTTCTTGAAAAAGATGATGTGGATCATAATATTTCAGGGGATCATCACAGGGAAAAGTATGCACTCCATACGCAGATTGATCGTACTTTTAATAATTTTACACTCAGCTTTGGAATAAGAGGAGATTACACAAACGATTTTTATTTTTCACCTGCATGCACTACTGGTGTGAGCTATGCATTTGCAAAAAATATTATATTAAAATCAAATTTTGGTTATTCAGAAAAAGTTCCCTCTTTTAATCAGCTCTACCAGCCAAGCCATGGTTCAATTGATCAGGTCAGGGGAAACAGGGAACTTGATGAAGAGAAGATATACTCTTATGATCTTATTTTGATAAATAAAATTAATAAATGGATAAATTTGGAAACAGGTTTGTTTAGAACTGATACCCATGATCTTATTATATATGAAAGAGATGAAATTGATCGTATTTACAAACCAGTAAATATAAACAAGGCATACAGGGAAGGGATGGAGGTATCCCTGAAAATAAACATAAAAAACCTGGCTGATCTTGATTTGAATTATATTCTGCAAAAAAGCAAAAACAGGACAACAGGAGGCAAACTCACTTATGTTCCTGAAAACAAACTAAAAGCTACATTGAAATTTTCATTAAAAACAGCTACAAGAATTGAGATGATTTTCAGGACATCAAGCTATCAGTATAGTGAGCCTGAAAATAAAAACTCAGAAAAAATAGATTCCTATACCTGCACAGATATAAAATTTATTCAACCCTTTAAAATAAAATCGATTAATACTGATTTTTTTGTTTATTTTCAGAATATATTTGATACAGATTTTGAATTTCATCATGGGTATCCTGATGATGGATTCAGATTTATCAGCGGAGTTAATCTTAATTTCTAACAACAGTGTATGATTTTTATATCTCCTTTTTTTACATTGACAGCTCCAAGCAAAGCAAGTATATTTACCTCAATTGTAAATTATTCGCTTATATTTTCTGGTGAAGGTAAAAATGGTTGATTATCTGCATCGATATATCGAAAAATATATATCCGGTGATTTGAAACGTAAGATGGTCTTTGTTGGTGGACAGTGACAGTCTGAAACATTTAGCGAAAAATTTTAAAATCGAACGAAATCAACTGTAGAAAATCAAAGGCAAAACAATCAGGCTACCTGATACGCTAATCATCACTCATGCTTTGAATTTGGATCTAACAATTATTTCAAATAATATGGAAAATTTTCCAATAGGTATATAAGATTTCGGAAATTGATAGATGCAATTATCTGTATGTGGATAAGAGGAAGCATAAAAACAAATTTTATAAAAAAAATTTGTAATAATCCGCGGCAAAAAAATAAAAACCTGTATCATAAGATAATTCAGCACAAGAAGACAGCCATGCTGTCACAATATATGCAGCTTAAGCTTTCCCCATCCCCGTCAAAATTTTGACATTTTTTACCCACTCTCAAATATTACTCCATTTCATTTTACCATAACAGACTGACTTTAATCCACAGGCCACAAAGATTACACAGAATATATTTACAGGCTTGTTTTCTTTGGCACATAAGTTGCTTATTTTAAAATTAATTATTCAGCCACAGATTCACCCTATTACAATTTGCGGATATAATAAAATTGCCTGAGAGATTACAGGAGATAAAAGATTTAACTAAAAAGCCGCTGGGATTAATATTCGAATATTTAATGTGTGATCCTGTTGGTTTCTGCTATCAATGTTTTTTTAGAGATTTTCATGACAAGTACTGCTTTTGAAAATATAGGGATTGAACGGGTCCGTGATTATTGGAATTCACGGCCATGCAATATCCGGCATTCTTTAAAAGAGATAGGAACAAAGGAATATTTTAATGAGGTGGAGACCCTGAAGTATTTTGTGGAGCCTCACATCCCGGGATTTGCAGAATTTTCCAGATGGAAAAGTAAAAAAGTCCTGGAAATCGGGTGCGGCATAGGCACTGATACCATGAATTTTGCGCTCGCAGGATTATGCAACTCTTGACTGGAAACTTGCAGGTACATCGGTCAAAGACAGAGCGTTTTTGAAAGATAGCTGGAAAGTTTTGAGAGATATACGCCTTGATGGCTTTAAATGTGCTGGTTTGGGAATTGTAGCAAATCTATCTTAAACTTATTGGAAGATTAATATGAAAAAGAAAGCATTAATTACAGGCATTACCGGAATGGTCGGCTCGCATCTGGCTGACTACCTTCTGAAAAACACGGATTGGGATATTTATGGGATGTGCCTCTGGCGGAGTCCTCTGGACAATGTTGAACATTTGCTGTAAAAAGCAAACAAGAAGGATCGACTGTATTTTATTAATGGAGATTTCAACGACTATATTTCATTGCAAAACGCTGTTGAAGAGAGCACGCCTGATTACGTTTTTCACTTGGCCGCGCAGAGTTACCCGCTTACAAGTTTTACTTCGCCTATTCTGACACTGGATACGAATATTCTTGGTACTGAGAGGTTGCTGGAAGCGCTCAGGCGGTGCAAGGATATTGACCCTGTTATTCACGTGTGCTCTTCTTCAGAAGTATTCGGCTGGGTTCCGAAAGAAAAGCTGCCCATCAACGAGGAGTGCTCGTTTCATCCCGCATCGCCGTATTCTATTTCCAAAATCGGGACCGACATGGTGGGTCGGTTTCATGCCGAAGCCTATAGTCAGAAAGTTATGACCACGAGAATGTTTACTCATACAGGGCCACGGCGGGGCAATGTGTTCGCCGAATCAACCTTTGCCAAACAGATTGCCATGATAGAGCAAGAGATGCTTCCCCCGGTTGTAAAAACCGGCAATCTCGATTTCCCTTCGCACCTGGTCTGATGTGCGGGACGCG
>JAUVKE010000488.1 GCA_030592105.1 Desulfobacteraceae bacterium | reverse complement strand
TTACTGATATTAAAGACATCAGGAGATATACCCCATACAGGATCATTATTTATCTTCTGCTCTACAAGGATTTTATCATTTACAAGTATCTTTATTACTATTTCATAAATTGAACTTATTAAAGGAGATGCAAGGGGATATATTGGCGAAAAACATTTATCCGCCCAGGATTCATACCATGTCATACGGCTGCTGCGCCCGCTTATAAGCTGATCAAACCTGTATGTTTTTTTTGTGGTTAAAAACGCAGGGGTTCTGGCATTTTTACTGAAATTCGGCATCCATGGTATTCTATTAATAATAAACGGCTCACCCCATCTTTCAATAAAAGTATTCAGTTCATTATAGTAAATTCCGCCCTGCTTTTTCAGATGTACAAGAAGGCCTGAAATAAACAATTCCAAAGTATGTTCATCCAGTTTTTCCAGACCTCCGATTTCATTTCTTATTACTTCAATAATTTTACCGGTAGCATTTTCCAACAACTCTGGTTTAAGATATGCTATTGAGGAACTTGTTTTTTCAAGAGTACGACCTATGCGTGTTCTGAAGCCATACTCACTGTATATTTCCCATTCAATACGTTTTTCAACTTTCCTGCGCAAATCGGAATTCTTTGGAAGCGAACCTTCCTTTTTTAATATCTCATAGTCGGCAAACCATGCCATGTTTGGTGCGAGAAAAGTTGAAATAAATGTATTTTCATTCATCTTTTCCGACCAGTACTTGATAAATTCAACTGAAATCTGATCAAGTGAAATTCCGTCTTTTTCTTCTTTTAAATAATCCAGTAAAAAATGCTGCAAAGCACTTCGGAAATTAAAACGATATGTACGCCCGGCAAAGAAACCGGCACGATGTGCGGCATCCTGAACAGAATCTGAAAATGTCAGAAGCTTTTTATCATCATTGTATGTTGAAGAATAAAGCTGTGCGATTAATACACTGGTAAGACTGGCCGCCCTTGAACCAAGAATTGTAAGGCTGTTATGCCCTCCACAGTAAGGACAGTTATGTGTTCCGACCTGTCTGTTTTTTCGCCTGGTTCTTGTGTTTGGAATAAAAACAGGAATCATTTTTTCACTGCCGCAATTCGGGCATTCAATTGCTTTATGTTCTGTAGTTAAATTCAGGCATTCTGCACAGAAGCTGTTTAACTGCCCATCCGTACTAAGGTCTTCAGGACCGGCCATTTCAGGGAAAATAAATGTCACTTTCGGGTCATTTTTAAAGAACCCAATGTAAAATGATTGAAGGTCAGTATTAACTTCGTTGTCCATCTGGCGTTTCATCCCTGCCCAGCCCATACTGTTGCATTCACGGCAGTGAATAATCGGCAGATGTTTTTTTAATTGTTCATCATTTAAGTCATCGGCAAAATTGATGCGAGGTTTCTTCTTCTTGACTTCACCAACCATGCGGCGTAATTCCCGCAGCCAATGCTGATATCTCACATGCAAAAAGGGCCTGGAATTATCATTTGCGCCTGTCCTGGCTGTTGATACCATTGCCAGAAGGCTGTTAATGACATTTATTCTATAAGACCGGCCGGCGCCTTTAAGGCCGGGTGTGCATTTTTCAAGTTCAAACAGGATTTCATTATAGCTTTTGCTTTTACCTTTTAATACTTTAAGAAGGTTTTGAAAAAAGCTGTGCCTTTTAAGTTTGTCTCCAAGGTTAATGCGCCATTGAATTTCATTAAATTTATTTTCCAGGATTTCATCTTCAAACCAGAGCTGATACTGAGAAAGGATATAATCTTTATATCCATTATATGAATCTGCATTTAATTTTTTGGACATGTCGGGAGAAACAAGGTTAACCCTTGTTATCATGCTGTTTTCCAAAAATTCTCCGGCAGACAGTCGAGATTCCATGATAACGGCATTGTCATCAAAAGGTTCTCCAAAAACTTCGTGAACATATTGAATAAGTGTATCTGTTTTTTCGCTACTGCCCAGTGTTGCTGAAGTTCCT
>JAUVKE010000112.1 GCA_030592105.1 Desulfobacteraceae bacterium | reverse complement strand
GAAAGGCTCTGCCTTTTAAGTTGTTGAAGCTTTTTCGTTGGCAGGCTTTTTCTTTGCCAGCGGATACAAAAAATTAAAATCGATACCTGGATTTTAGTAAAAATTCATTTTTGTTTTGTTGTACCAGCTGCCAAGGCGGAGCCTTGCGGTATGCATTCCCAGGCAGAGCCTGGGAACGAAAAAAAATTGTCACGTTTCTTTTAATTACTTTTTTGTATTGCACCCGAATCAGCCCATCCGATAAAAGGATACTTACCTTTTCATTGTTTTCCCGTGGTAGCGCCCATAAAAATATGAAAAACAGAATTATTTTTGCCCTATATTATCAGGCCCCTCCCTTTCTCCTCTGTTTATTAATTTACATTCAATCTGACAGAGCTGTCAGTATATCAATACCATCTATTTTCAGTTTTCCCCACATGGATAAGCTGGTTCATTTTTTTATCTATGGAATACTTGGTATACTTTTTTTACGGTTTTTCAGGACGATTCCTGTTAAAATGAGCCGTAAAAGGCTGATTTTCTGGAGCATTGTTGCTGCAACATGCTATGGTATAAGTGATGAGATCCATCAGTATTTTGTTCCATTGAGAGATGCTGATTTTTTAGATTTTCTGGCCGATATGACCGGGAGTATTTGTGGAGTTTTATTTGTAAGAAATTTAAAAATTCGGGGCTGGTTTTAATTTTGGCAATCTGAAAGCGTGTATGTGTATGCAATCAACTCAGCTGAACAGGTATGAAATTTACAGTGTTGTAAAAATGGAAAGTATACAGATTTTAGGAGCATCGCAGACTGTAAAAAAAGGGGGGAGAGACGAAAAAATAACAGACCGATAAAAAAGCTTAGGCAACCAGTTTTTTTATGCTAATACGCAATTTTCAGATATTGTTTGGCGTCCCCAAGGGGATTTGAACCCCTGTCGCCGGCGTGAAAGGCCGGTGTCCTGGGCCAGGCTAGACGATGGGGACGTTTAACAATATTCCTGCTAATATGGGCCGTGCGCGACTCGAACGCGCGACTCTCTGCTTAAAAGGCAGATACTCTACCAACTGAGTTAACGGCCCTCAGTTGAGGATTATATTTAGTCTATTTTTGTGCTATTGTCAAGCAGATTATTTCTTTTGATTAAAATAAAATATCAGGAAAGTAGATTGCCGAAGCCCATGGCTCAAAGGCCATTATTTCTTTTTTCCGGCCAGGTAATCCAGGGAGAAAACCATGATAAAACCGGCAAGGATCAGTAAAATCGTTATCATTAATTCGGCATTCCACGATGATGGCATGATATTTATCTGAACCGTGGCTGCTAAATCGGTGCCTGAGTCGGAGATAGTATGAACTGTGCTTTTCCATGGCCATATCTTTCGTAATGATCCCACGAGAAAGCCTGTTAAAATGGCCAGGGTAAGATCACTATATTTGCTGAAAAGCCATTTCAGGAGATGCACGAATGTCAGAAGCCCTGCTCCGGCACCGGCAAGTACCAGCAAAAGGGTAAGGAGATCTCTGTTATTTACTGCTGATAATATGTAATGGTATTTACCAATAAGAACAAGGATAAATGCTCCGGATATTCCTGGAAGGATCATCGCACATATGGCAATTGCCCCGCTGAAAAATAGAAACCACCATGTGTCTGGAGTCTTTGCAGGCATCATTCCCACTAAAAAAAAAGTAAAAAAGCCTCCAAGCAAAGCTGCTGTCAGGGTGGATAAACCCCATTTTTCAAGGCCCAGCCCCACAATAAAAACAGAAGCGACTATGAGGCCGAAAAAAAAAGACCATATAAAAGCTGGTCTGTTTTGAAGAAGCCATTCCAGGATTTTTGCACAGGAAAGAATAGCAATTAAAATTCCGATTCCAATGGCCGCTAAAAAGCGCCATGAAAAATGCTCCATGGCATCTTTTATTCTCATTTGTAAAATAAGTTTTATGAATTTGGCATCAAAGGAGCTGATCGATTCAACCAGCTCCTTATAAATTCCAAGAATAAAAGCCATTGTCCCGCCAGATACACCAGGAACAATATCGGCTGCACCCATGCAAAAACCTTTTAGAATTAATTTACCGTAATTTTGTCTGGGGTTGCTGTTGCGAATCTGTTTTTCCATTTTAACCTTTACTTTATATGTGAAAATGGTACGTTTTAATTGGCGGCGCAATCTATAACTTATTTATACTTGTCTTCTAACTCTTACCAGTATCTATTTTGAAGTTAGTTCCGTGTCAATCTTTTTACTCTGGTTAATTTTTAAAGATTGTAAAAATACAGGATATAAACTTGACGGCACTGATAATGTGTTTACACTTTAATTATAAAATTTTATTTGAATAATTTAACTGACTCATAAAAAAGCAATCTGTAATCAGGAGGTTTTATCTATGGATTTTAATAATTTTACAATAAAATCACAGGAAGCAATGCAGAGTGCTCAGTCAAAGGCTATACGTTTTGGGCATCAGGAAGTTGATAGTGAGCATCTTTTTTTAGCTTTGCTTGAAGATACAGACGGATTGATCCCGAGGCTTTTAAAAAGGATGGAGGTTCCCGTGGACTCCCTGCGAACCCGTCTGGAAAAAGAACTTGGTAAAAAGCCGGGGGTAAGCGGGCCCGGTGCAGAATCGGGACAGGTCTATGCTACCCAGGGATTAAACAGACTTCTTTTGAAAGCTGCGGATGAGGCAAAAAATCTCAAAGATGAATATGTTTCTGTTGAACATATTCTGGCTGCATTTATTGAAGAGGGAGCAAAAACACCTTCAGGGAAGATACTCCAGGAATTTAATGTAACCAAAGACCTTTTGTTTAAAACCCTTGCATCAATACGGGGGAATCAACGGGTTGTCACTCCATCTCCTGAAGATACCTATGAGGCTCTGGAAAAATATGGCAGGGATTTGGTAAAAGAGGCACGTTTAGGAAAGCTTGATCCGGTTATAGGGCGTGATGGTGAAATTAGGCGGATTATAATGATTCTAAGTAGAAAAACAAAAAATAATCCTGTTCTCATTGGAGAGCCTGGAGTTGGGAAAACCGCAATTATAGAAGGACTTGCCCATAGAATAGTACGTGGAGATGTTCCCGAAGGTTTAAAAGATAAGATGATATATGCTTTGGATATTGGTTCCCTGATTGCCGGGGCAAAATATCGTGGTGAATTTGAAGAACGGCTTAAAGCTGTTTTGCAGGAGATCAAGGAGTCTGATGGACAGATTCTTCTTTTCATCGATGAAATTCACAATATAGTCGGTGCCGGAAAAACAGAAGGTTCCATGGATGCCGGAAATATGCTTAAACCCCTCCTTGCACGGGGGGAACTCCATTGTCTGGGTGCAACTACTTTAGAAGAGCACAGAAAATATATTGAAAAGGATGCTGCCCTTGAACGACGCTTCCAGCCTGTCCTTGTGGAAGCTCCGGGTGTGGAGGATACTATCTCCATACTCCGTGGTCTTAAGGAACGTTATGAAGTCCACCATGGCGTAAAAATTCTCGACAGCGCCATTGTTGCGGCTGCTGTTATGTCCGATCGTTACGTAACAGACAGGTTCTTGCCGGACAAAGCAATCGACCTGATAGATGAAGCCTGCGCCATGATCCGTACGGAAATCGATTCCATGCCTTCATGTCTGGATGAAGTCTCCCGCAGGGCAATGCAGCTTGAAATAGAAGAAACAGCATTAAAAAAGGAACGTGATAAAGCAAGCAAAGAAAGGCTTTTGATTATTCAAAAAGAGCTGGCCGATTTAAAGGTGACCAGGGATTCAATGCAGGCTCAATGGGATATGGAAAAAGATGCCATTAAAAAAGTCCAGGCCATACGGGCGGAGATTGAAAAAATTCGCTATGAAATTGAGGCAGCAGAACGGAGTTATGATCTGAACAGGGTTGCAGAACTGCGGCACGGACAACTTCCTGAACTGGAAAGGCGTTTGGAGGCTGAAGAAAAAAAACGTACAAATAAAGAATCAGGAAGCACTCTTTTAAGGGAAGAAGCCACGGAAAATGAAGTCGCTGAAGTCGTTTCCAGGTGGACCAATATACCGGTGACCAGACTCATGGAAGGGGAAAAAGAGAAAATTCTGCGTCTTGATGATATTCTGCATAAACGGGTCATAGGACAAAATGAAGCTGTAACACTTGTTGCCGATGCTGTTATAAGGGCAAGGTCAGGGATAAAGGATCCTGGGCGTCCCATTGGAACCTTTATATTTCTGGGACCCACAGGGGTTGGAAAGACTGAACTTGCTAAAACCCTTGCCCATACGCTTTTCGATTCCGA
The DNA here is from genome assembly GCA_030592105.1 of Desulfobacteraceae bacterium. The sequence goes on along the minus strand of JAUVKE010000112.1, from coordinate 3,331 downwards.
GGATAATATGATCCGCATAGATATGAGCGAATATATGGAAAAGCATACTGTTTCGCGGCTCATTGGAGCTCCTCCCGGATACGTGGGTTTTGAAGAGGGGGGACAGCTTACAAAAACCGTACGGAGAAAGCCTTACTCAGTTATCCTTTTTGATGAAATAGAAAAGGCGCACCATGATGTTTTTAATCTGCTTCTTCAAATTTTTGATGATGGAAGGCTCACGGATGGTCAGGGAAGGACTGTTGATTTTAAAAATACAGTTATTATAATGACAAGTAATGTGGGATCTCTATATCTGCAAAACGGCATGACCGAAACAGGGGAAATTAAAAAGGGGGCCAAAGAAGAAGTAATGCGCGAATTAAGGCAAACTTTCAGGCCGGAATTTTTAAATAGAGTGGATGACATTGTAGTCTTCAAGCCCCTGACTTTAAATGAAGTTGAGGAGATAGTCGGGTTATTGACCCAGGAGCTTTCAAAACGTTTGGAAGACCGGCGTATTTCTTTGGAAATAACCGATGAAGCATGTAAGTTCATAGCAAAATCAGGGTATGACCCTGTTTACGGGGCCAGGCCGCTTAAACGATACATCCAGCGGGAAATTGAAACCAAAATAGGCCGGGAGCTCATTGCCGGTGATGTTCTGGAAGGATCTGTAATTCATGTGGATGTTAAAAACGGAGAGATTCAGGTGAATATATGATAATCGATAATTTTTTTCAGATTTTGTTCATCTTCCAGGGATGATGGTTTTTTGAAATCCCATACTTTTTTATATCTTTGATAAAAAAAATATAAACCTTGAAATAAATATTATTATTTGATAGAAAGAGAACCTAATGTGGTGGGTGTAGCTCAGCTGGTAGAGCACTGGGTTGTGGCCCCGGTTGCCGAGGGTTCAAGTCCCTTCACTCACCCCATTTCTCATAAGCGCCCGTAGCTCAGCTGGATAGAGCGCCGGACTTCGAATCCGTAGGCCGCAGGTTCGAATCCTGCCGGGCGTACCAATAAAGTGAAGGCTCTTGGGAATTTTCCTTAAGAGCTTTTTTTGTTTTTCCGGTGGTTTGCTGAATTACATATTTGGATATATGATTTAAAATTGGATATTGCAGGATTATATAAGAATTTAAAATGAATGACCTGGAACTAAGAATTAAAAAATCAGTCCGTACTTTGTCTGATAGCGGAATCCCGAAGTATAAAAGAGTTGTTAAATCCCTGAAAGCCTTCCAGGGCTTAGACCTTTTAAGCATTACAGCTGATTCGAAATCTGAATTTGAAAGCTGTATGTCTTTGATAAATTTTATCCTTCAGGAATATGACTTGGCGACATTTCATGATTACAAGAATATATCCGATTCAGATTTATCTGAGATCATAAAAATTCAACTAAGGATGTGTAATAATGTCAAAAGTTTTTATTCATAACGGGAGATGTTGTATTGCAGTCCTGTTTGTCTATATTATGATGTAACGTTGAAATCTCTTCGATGTATCAATATATCAAAGAACCTTCCTTCCTCCCTACTCTAAAAATCAAATATTCAAAATTTTGGACATTAAGTAATCAAGGCGGGCCATACCCACAACCCAAAAATAGAAATAATTAGTCCAATTTTCAAGAGAGGTAACACATTAAGTTTATAAGATTTTATAATAGTGCCTCAAAGATTTTTTGTTTTTATGACAGGGTTTCAGGAGTAAGGTGCTAAACTGGGTGGCTCGTTTGGAGTTGATCCGGTATCCCACAGCAATAATTGGGAGTTCCGGGGGAGTCCGGGGACACCGTACTTAATTATTTATCAGCAACCTTTGGCCCCGGCTTTTGAGGTTTTAGATTTCTATCCAACAGATTCTCAAGCACCTCGATAAATGAGGGGCTACCAATAGGACGACCTGTTCGCTCATGTTTTCTAAACATTTCTATTTGATCGCTCTGTACATCACCACTAAAATAGGTTTCCCACGGTTTTTGAATAATTTTCAGTAGAGGATTTGTTTTTACCAAGCTATCATCTTTCCCTTCTAAATGACTACGAGCGCTGCTCCATCGCCATTCATATGGCGCTTTTACCAACCCGGCTCTAACCGGGTTTAACTCTATGTACTTCGTACAGGCTATAAGATGGCTTTCATCCATAATAAATGATGCAAACCGCCCCTGCCAAAGGTGCCCACGCCACCCTTCACGAAAATTAATCATTCGTGTATAGCGCCTGTGTGCTTCTCCTACAGCAGCCTTTAAACTTTCCTTATCCGAAGGCACAAGAATCATATGTACATGATTTGGCATCAGGCAATATGCCCAGCACTCAACGTTGTACTTTAAACAGCACTCAGACATCAATTGACGGTAAGTACCATAGTCCTCTTCACAGAAAAAAGTCTGCTGACGACGATTCCCTCGCTGTGTGATATGGTGTGGATATCCCGGAGCCACTACTCTTGCTATGCGTGCCATAATTATTAACCTTTAATAAAATTTAGAATACTTGTCAATAATTAAGTATGGTGTCCCCGGAATTCTACCAGAATTCTACCATGGGAATTCATGGAATTCATGAATTCATAATTCATAATTTGTAAACTTGAAAAGGTGTTTCATATTATTTGAGCGTTTTGTCATGTAGAACATTAATCTGTTTTGGATTAAATTTGCGTTAAATTTGGTCAAGTTTCTATTCTTTTTCTGTAAATTATGGCTGTTAAACCACAACTCTCCTGTGATACTTTTGGAAGTACCTTTTTAAACCAACACCGATCTTTAAACCTGGATAATTTTACAAGGTATTTGTAAAACCCGGCCTTTCCCTTCCTTCATTGTGTCAACAATTAAACATGAAAAAAGACAACTATTCAAAAAAAGAATCCTGATAACCTTGATGGTGTCAGGACTCTTTTTGATTTCACTCTTTGGCCGGAGTGACAGAATCCTTGTTTGCAGGTTCCTTTATTTTCTTTTTACGTTCATCTATTAATTTAAAGTCCTTTGCTAATCGTTTCCTTTGTTTTTTTTTGGTTTCACAAGTGCGGCGTATCGCTGTGAAAATATTTGATGCTTCTTCATGACTATCTATCCAAATAGGGGTAACACCTAATGAAAGCAATTCTTTTGTTAATGCATGATCAACTCTGTTTCAATCTGTCTTGTCCCTCAATAATATAGGCAAGATCGTGGTGCCTTTTTATATTCTTAAAAGCGTGTTTGCGATTCGTCCAATGCAGAACGTATTTCCCAATTTCAAAACAACCAGCTATTGCTGCACCTTCCATGATGATTGGTTGTCCCAAACATGCACCAATTAGTGTCGCATATAAACTTGTTTGAATG
>JAUVKE010000186.1 GCA_030592105.1 Desulfobacteraceae bacterium | reverse complement strand
GCAGGCTTCCCAGTGCATTGTCTTATACTGTTCAACAACTGCATCTATCAGATCCTCAAAGGTCATGTTTTTCACATCACCGGTTTTAGGACCTACCTGCATCCTGAACAAAGGATTAAAGCCATTCCAGAGCGCAAGTTCAACGCATTTTGAACCCAAAGTTGAACTTGATGAATAGCGTGCAGGCATACATCCGTCTTTTGTTTCAGGGCACGGCACAATACATGCCTGGGCAGTCCAGGTGCGGGCTTCTTTTTCAGGGGTACCGCTCCAAAACATGTTTGCCTTTATCAATACCTGGTCGTTTCTTATGTTGGGGTATCCAAGACCGTGGCGAACACATTCAAAGGCATTTTTTAAAATATCAGCAGGCATTTCGTTATTGTATCTCAGCGCAAAAGTTGGGGAAACAACCCTGACAAGTCTTGCTGCCTCGAGGATTAAATTGGTAAGATCGTTATACCTTAATTCTCCATCGGGGGCCATTCCCCCAAGGGTCCAGACATAGGGCCCTGGATCTCCGGTCATGAGCTCGCGATACTGTCGGTCACGGCAGCTTCCGTATTCAAATGCACGAATAAGATATTCGCACATATACTCCATGGCATCTTCTCTGGTAATGGTTTTATCTTTAACCACATCCTGCTCATACCATTCCCAGAACCACCAGTCAGGGTGTGATGGCCATGAACCGTCTGATTTTTCTCTTTTACGGCATTGCGTTTGAATATGTTCAAACTGCAGGGCCTCTGCAAAATTTCTTGGTGGATTTGCAGGAACCCATTCACACCTTTCAGCAATATCTAAAAGTTCCTGTTTCCTTTGAGGATCGGATTCAAAGTTTTCAGCTACAATCCTGGATAACCTGGCAAGCCTTTTTGCATAACGAATCACAGATTCAAGGGTCAGCTTCATGGCTTTCCAGGAGTCGACTCTTTTTAAATAGTATTCTTCATCCTTAAATTCAGGTTTGGCACCAACTTTATATAAAACATCATTAGCCTTTGCAAGATTAGCGTCGATCTCTTCAATAATTGCATTAAAGCCTTTTTTGTAATAACCAAACTGGGATGTGCAGTAAGCTGTATTCTCAAGATGAGGCCCCCCTGTAAATGTCTGGGAAGTCCTGGCCATAATCATCTGTCTTTTACTGAGTATCCTTTCCGTAAGAGTCTGCTGCGTCCATGGTTTTATTACGTCAAGCCCTTTTTTTATAGCATCACGGGATTCAGCATCCAGTAGATCATCTTTATCATTAAAGAAATCCTCATTCAGGGAATAAGATCCTATGGGAACCCAGAAAATTTTATGGGGAGCTGATGCGCAGTTCCCGACAATTCTTGATTCATCGACAATAAAAATAGGAATATTGTCATTTACATTTTCAAGGGCTTTGGCGTATGAAAGTATGTATGGCTCTGCGATTGCTTCTGGTTTTTCAAATACCTCAGCGTATAATACCGGGCCATATTCATCCATTTTGATCCCTGGAAGGTAAGAAGCACCTTTGGTCGCTTTTGACCATACAGCCTTTCTCAGATAGTCAGTTCTGGGGGAACGGGCTTTTTCCGCCCACCACCAGTACTGTCTTTTCTCCAATAGTTCATTAATTTCGTTTTGATTATCTGTTGTTGCCATGGAATTATCTCCTTTATAAGGCTGTTTTAAAAATTAAAATGACAATCACATAATATTAATTTATAATTTAAATATAAAAGTACTGAAATTATGTAATTTATAAAGATACATTTATACTTGTCTTAATAAATTTATAATGTAATTTTGTTTCATCATGGCATTGAAGACTGCAGTATGGGTGCCAAAAAAAATTTAATACGATAATTCGTTGAATTAATTACTATAAATAGTTTTTCTCTTTAAAAAATAAATCAAAATAAGACTATTTGTCTTTTTTTTTCGTAATACTGTTTTGTCCGATTTGGCTGTTTTTAAGTTGCTTGTTTATATAGATTTCCCGAGGTCCCAAGTGATGACTAAAATTAAAAAAATGCATTTTAATCCCGTGGAATGTTCCCGAAATTTTTTACACCTTCTGGCTCACACCCTTGATCATATGGATACAATGGTGGGAATTTTAGATTTAAATGGGAAAGTTTTATACGCAAACAGGGCTGCCTTAAAAAAGATAAATACTTCATACAACAATATCGTCGGCATCGATTTTCTTAATTCCCCCTGGCGTACCCATTCCAAAGAGACTATTTCTCTGACAAAAGATATGATGACAAAAGCTTTTGCAGGGGAGAGTTCTGTGATTGAAGATTTTATCATCAATCGGGATGGCAAATGGGTTCCCATGCTTTTTTCAATTTCTCCGGTGCGCAACATGAATGGAAAAATCATTGCCATTGTTCCCGAAGGTAAGAGTATAACTGAGCAAAAAAGGCTTCAGGCTGAAATTAGAAAAGATCAGTGGGAAACCCAGCAGTGGATCGATTCCATGGGAGCATATGTTGCCAAATGTGACAAGGAAGGAAGGGTTATTTCCTGCAATCAGCCTTTTTTAAATGCCATGCGTATAACCCACTCTGAAATTGTAGAACAGTATATATGTGATACTGTCTGGCTCGGGCACTCTAGCAAAACTCAAAAAAAACTTCAAAGGGCGGTTAAAGATGCCGGAACCGGGGAAAAGGTGGGTATAGAGGTCGTTCTTGCCCTGGGAAAGAGTGATCCCAATTTATTTCTTTTTTCTGTGAGCCCTATTCTCAATTCAGCAGGCAATGTTGCTTTTTTGGCAATGGAGATTATCGATATAGCTGACCAGGTACGTCTTCGTGAGCGGATGATAGCCCATGAAAAAGAGTATTCAAATCGTCTTGAAAGAGAAGTCAGTCAGATTGCAATGATATTGCGTGAAACGGAACTATTTAATCAAAATCTTATTAATGCCGCATCTGTGGGAATTATTTATCTTGATGAGAATGATCGGGTTATGTTTGTAAATCCTGATATGAAAATCAAGCTTGGAAAAACTGTTGATTCCATCAAAGGAAAAAGACTTTCCGGGCTTGGGATATATATGACCGATCGATCATGGAAAAAAATAGATGGAAGAGAAAAAGAAAAAATATATTTTGGTAAAATGAAGATGATTTTGCAAATTAATGGAAAAGATGCCCTTCTGTTTGATGTAAACGCTGCTGCCTTAAAAGGTTCCCTGGGAGGAACAAGGGGAACAGTTCTTATTATGGATGATGTTACAGAACGTAATCGTCTGGAAGAAGAGACTTTAAGGGTGAGAATTCAATCAGAAAAAATGAGTTCGTTAAAACTTTTTATTTCAGGAATTGCCCATGAACTGAATAATCCTTTAACCAGCATTATTGGATGTGCCGAACATCTTGAGGAGGATTCCGAACTTGTGAAGGAATCTGCGGAAGCAGCAAAGATAATAGTCGATGATGCCAGGCGGGCCGGAAAAATTGTAAAAAATCTTTCTGAATTTGCAGGCAGGGACGCATTTACAGGTAGTCTGATAGATTTGAACGAGGTCATAAGAAATCTGGTCGACATTCGGATTACTGAAATTAAAAAACGAAATATTGAATTGATTCTCGATCTTGACCCTGCAATAAAGTCGATTGTGGCGGGTGTAATTGAAATTCAGCAGGTATTATTAAATCTGGTTCGTAATGCCGTTAATGTAATTGAAGAGTCCGGCAAGGGGGACCTGATTATTATCAGGACATTTGTTGACAAGGGGAGCGCTGTTTTGCTGGTTGAGGATAATGGCCCTGGGATACCTGGTGACCGAATTACAAAAATCTTTGATCCTTTTTTTACCACCCGGCATGGACAAAAAGGTGCCGGCCTTGGTTTATCAATTGTTCACGGAATGATTCAAAAAATGGGGGGAATTATTTCTGTGGATACCACCCATGGAACTGGAACAAAATTTGAAATAAGATTTCCCTTGCCCCGCTCTTCTTTTGATTCAAATTCTGATAAATCCAAGGACCTTTGCACAATCCCTTTTTCTATTTTGGTGGTGGATGATGACCCCCATATATGCACAGCCGTTTCAAACCATATGTCGAGTATGGGCTGCGATATTGATGCTGTTTATAGTGGCTATAGTGCTTTAAAAAAGATTAAGGTAAAGGAATATGATCTTTTGCTGACAGAGATTAAAATGCCGGAGATAAGCGGATTCGAACTGTACCAGGCGGTTCGTTCTTTACGTCCTCAATACCTTAATCGTTTTGCGTTTATGACCAGTTTTCTCGAACAGGAAAAAAAAGAGATTATAGGTGCCCTGGGGATAGAGATATTGCAAAAACCTTTTAGCAAAACCGATATAATACGATTGTTGCAACGGTTTGATATATCTTCTTTCAGGTAATTTAATGTAGAGTAAAATTTGAAAAATCAGTATAAGGATAGTCGATTAAATGAAATTAAAAATTCTGATCATAGATGATGAAGAATCGATACTAAGAACCTTTCGCCTGAGGCTTTCCAAATGGGGGCACGAGATCTTTCTTGCTTCCGATGGAGCCAGCGGCATTAAGATATTGTCAGAACAGGATTGCCATGTTGTAATAACAGATTTAAACATGCCGGGGATTTCAGGCCAGGAGGTGGTAAAACAGATCAGTGACACTTATCCTGATGTTAAAATTGTAGTTATTACTGGCTATGCAACTGTTGAGTCGGCTGTGGAAGCGATGAAAGGAGGTGCTTTTGAATTTCTGGTAAAACCGTTAAATTTTGATCATGTCCGTATTGTTCTTGATAAAATAGGTGAAAAAATTGCTTTGCAGGAAGAAAACAGAAAGCTTAAAAGTTATGTGGGGGAACTAAGGGGCAGAATCGGAGAAAAATACAGACTGGGAAATCTCATAGGCAAAAGCAAGGCTATACGCGCAGTTTTCGATATGGTTAAAAATGTGGCCCCTTTAGATGCAACTGTTATGATTTATGGAGAGACCGGCACAGGTAAGGAGGTGCTTGCAAAAGCGATTCATCATAACAGCAACAGGAAAAATTTTCCCATGGTTGTTGTTGATTGTGGCGCCCTTGCGGAGACTCTTCTTGAATCGGAGTTATTCGGTCACGAAAAAGGAGCATTCACAGGAGCTTTGGGGATTAAGCATGGCCGCTTTGAACAGGCTGATAAAGGGACTATTTTTTTAGATGAAGTTGAAAATGCATCCCAGTTAGTGCAAAAAAAGCTTTTGAGGCTGATTGAGGAGAAAACCTTTCACAGGGTGGGGGGGGAAAAATCGATAAAAATTGACGTGAGAATTATTGCTGCGTCGAATCAGGACCTGATGCACCTTGTCAAGCAAAGTAAATTCAGAGCAGATCTTTATTATCGGCTGAATGTTTTTCCAATATACGTGCCCCCTTTAAAAGACAGAATAGACGATATCCCTCTTTTAATAAGGCATTTTATAAATCATCTT
>JAUVKE010000063.1 GCA_030592105.1 Desulfobacteraceae bacterium | reverse complement strand
AGAAAAGAAAATATATTTATAAGTTTCTCTTAAAAGATGTCGGCGTATTCATTCCCAGCGCTTATATGGCAAAGGGACTTTTTGAAATGCGGGGCTTTGATTTTCAATCCATTGATCCTGAAAAATATTTTAGATTAATAAAAATCAATGATAATCATGGCGTAAGATATTGTGTTATCGGTTCAGATAACATGATTGATTTTTGGGTTGTTGATAATAATCTCATGAAAAGTCTACATATTTTTGAGCAGTCTGTTCAAGCGGATTACAGGCTCAAAAAAGCTTTGGAGCAATGCATGGCAGGGAAAACCAGGCCTTTGAAATTATTTTTTAATAATCAACTCGAAATAAATTATTCAAAAACTAATATTCCCCGGGCGTATAAACAGATTCTTAGTAATCACCCCATCAAATCGGAGGAAAAAAATAAAGTTGTAGCTTCCTTGCTGCAATTTCAGTTTGGAATAGCTTTTAATTCCATATCAAAAGCAGGTGTAGGTGACAAGGAGCTTTGTACCAACATTTCTGTTATGCATAATATTAAAGCACTGGAACAGATAAAGAATGATTTGCCCTGGTTATATTCTAAAATTGAAAAAAATGTCTGTTCTTCCGAGGCTGGAAGATTTTATTTGTTAGATTCCATAAAAGGATACCATAATGGATAGTGTTTATAATAAAAATGACTATGAATCTATAAAAGAGATGCTTAAATATCCGGAAGCTCTTAATGGCATGCTCGATTTTTTTGAGGATACCTCTCAAATTAATCTGCCGGATGATCCCGTTGAGAAAGTAATATTTCAGGACAAGGCAAAGGCGGGAATTAGAAAGATAGCCCAGAATAAAGGCCATATGCTGATGGTGGGGCGACCCGGAACAGGCAAATCAATGCTTGCAGATATGTTTAATAAGGTTCTGGATAAGTCATTGGGAGATTTTTTACGTCCGGATAAGGTGATTTTAACCTATCCAGGTAAGGACAGCAATCACATTAGATTTACATATGAAAAGTCTGATATTGCTGATGAATTGTTGTCCAAGCTGCAGAAAACAGTGGAAAATGTTCAAAAAAGAACAGTCGGGTTCAGCCTTTCAGAGCAAATTAAGCCTGTTAACAAAGTTAAAAAATGGCTTTTGTTTATTACAGGGATAAGTATTGTGGCGGGATTTTTTTTCCCATCTGCATTTATTATAACAGGCCTTGCCGGTATTGGTGCAATTTTTATGTTTATGCAGGAAAATAATCATAAAGTGCAGGAAAAAATTCAGGGAGCATCCCAATTAGCAGGGAGGAATACAATCAAACAATTAAATGATATGATCCCTGAAGTTTTATACGACCCAAGAAAAGATAATGGGCTTATGACCAGGGTCTCTGAGCCTGATGCCAGAAAAATGAAGGGTGGTTTCAGGCATGATCCCTATCAATCGGGAAATTTGCAAACTCCTGCGCATAAAAGAGCATATTTGGGGGCACATGCAAAATCTCCTATTATTTATATTGACGAATTAAAGACTCTGGTAAAATCGGGTTATATGCCAGACCTTCTCGAGATTATGCAAAATAAAAAATTTATTCTTGAAGGGGGTATGAATTCAGGGAGTGGGGCCGCTGACAGATCTGAAAATTCATTACATGCAAATAATATTATAATTGCCAGTTGTAACCATGATACCTTGAGATATCTTCAGGATGAAGGGGACGGGGCATTTCTAAGCCGGATAGAAGATAGAGGCGAAATTGTTCAGCTGGATAGTTCAGTCCCTGAAAATAAAAGTAATATCAGACAAGTGGTTCAGTATGTAAAGCAGGAAGTACTCAATTTTGGGAATGAATTACAGGATACGTGGGGGGGAGTCTTTGAAAAAGAAGGCCATGATGGTGTAAGAAAAAGAAGTGAATATATTTTTGGAAAAAGTCTGCCGGAAAATTACCAGCTCCGTGAAAGAGAGTTTTCGAAAAAAGCGGTTATGGAGATAATAAAAGAACTCCGATCCAGAAGTTCAGATAAAAAAATGAGCAGCATACTAAGGCCCATAAATGGTATTATAAAAACAACTGAATTTGAGGCAATACTCGATAACTCTGAATTAGTCCAGGCCAGACATGTAAAAAGTGCCCTTAAAAAGCATTTAAGCCTTGAGGGCGCTGTGCATAAAGAACTTTTTGAATATAAAAAGAATTTAAAAAATTATATAAGTTCAATGACCGATTCCATAGGATATGTTGTTGGTCTTGCTGTGATTAATTCGAAAACAAGCGGTCAGATGTATGGGCAGCCACTCCCCATACGCTGTCAAATTACAACCGGAGGTTCGGACAGGATTATCGCTCCAGGCAAGATAGGTGATATTGCAAAGGGTGCAGCTGAAAATGTAAGAGCTTCAATTAAAAAGGTATTTAATGAAACAGGCGTACCTTATTCAGGGTATGAAATGCATATTGAGTATATTCAGGCCCACGGAGGTGTGGAAGGGGACAGCGCATCTGTTGCCATGGATATAGGCCTTATTTCAGATTATATTCGGGAACCTGTTAGTCAGAAATATGGTGTTACCGGTTCTTTAACAGGTAATATAATCCTGGCAGTGGGGGGCGTAACAGAAAAAATTAAATCAATAATGGACCCTGAGCTTGGTATGGAAGGAGCATGTATCCCCTGGCAGAATAAGCAGGATGTGGAGCCCCTTCTTGTGAATTCAGACTTTGAATATATTCAAAATAATGAAATTCCTGGCGTAAGAATATACAGGGATATAAAAAAACAGAATTCCTTTGATATTTTCTTCTGCAAAACCAAGTATAATGCTTACAAAATTTTAATGGGGCTTGATAAAAAAGAGGTTGAAGAAAAAATAGCAGCAAGAAGCAGAGAAGATCATAAAACAAAAATGGAGCTTAAATAGGGTAGGGGCGAAATGCCGGTTGCCAGTTTTTTTGCGCGTAACTTCGCAAATTGAAATGTAAAAAATTATATTTCATTATCATCATTTGCTGAGGAATTACGGTCAAGCTGGTTGAATAAAGATGCCGAATTTTTGATGTTAAAAGTAGTGGTTTTTTTCTGATTATTATTGTCAATGGTGTTAAAAATAAAATCACTCTGTTTCGTATTTACCAAACTAACCTGTTCTTTAATTTTTTTTTGTTCGTCATCTATACTCTCACTTTCAGCGTTAAAGCTGGAAATTCTTTTGCTGATATCGTGTGCGACTTTTTCAATAATTGATCTGCGTTTTCCATCAGCGGAGATATTAACCTTATCATAGGCTGAATTGCTGGCTTGGGGTTTGTTTGATGGATTATTAACCTTGTTGTTTTGCCTGAGCTGTCTTGCGTAAACATTCAGGACATTATGCATTTGATGTGTTGGTATATACATATGAACCTCCCAACCATAGACCGTCACATAAATAATTTCACTACGTTATCGGTCACCTGCGTATTTAAATACGCCTTCCTTCCTCCGGCCTTGTGCCAAATCTTAAAGTCGGGTAATTACCTGACAATCTATGCCAAATATTCAAGGTCTGATTGAGCGTAAATTTAAAAATTTATATTTTAAGGTTTTTATTCGGGTACTGTATTATAAGATCGGCAAGTATTATTATAACTTTAAACAAAATACAGGGGTTTCTAAAGATTAATTGTAACTATTCAGCTATGCCTGTTACAGACAGGCTTGAGATCAACTGAATAGTCACAATTAATTTTGGCAGGGCAACAGACAAGAAATTATAAATTAATCCAAATTTCCGGTTTTACCGATTGTTGCTGTAGACAGTATAATACTGTCGTGTAAACTCTTCGTGGCTGTCAAACGCTATTTCCGGCAATTGGGAATAATTAAAAAAAGCTGCATCCTGGGCATCATCTCCGGCTATGAGTTGGCCGTTATAATTTTTTACGAGGTAGCACAGGATGAGTATAGTGTTATTATACATATTGCTATGGCTTGAAGTAGCACCAATGAGCGTATCTATCTTTCCTGACAAACCTGTTTCTTCTTTTAACTCCCGTAATGCCGCCTTGTCGGGCATTTCTCCAAGCTCTATGAACCCGCCAGGAAGGCACCAGAATCCTTTTTTAGGTTCCACGCTCCGTTTGACAAGAAGGAGTTTTTCTGTATTGTCGATTACGACAATACAGGTGGCAGGTGTGGGATTTTCATAAATAGGCTCATTGCATTGCGTACAAAAAAGGCGTATCCGTCCTTCGCATTTTTTTTTTATCAGGTTTGTTCCGCAAAAGTGGCAAATTTTTTTCTCTCGTCCCATTAATCGTCAAAATCTCCTTCCGGTCCTTTATCAGATATGATTAAAGATGCACGATCTTTGATTTTTTCAGGTGTCCATTCATCAGGGTCTTCTATGCGGGTAGATTCATTTGCGATATTATAGGAATCTGCTTTTAATATTTCGTCAATTATAATGGGGGCTGTATCTTTTGCATTTAGAACATTGACAAGCATATTATGGATAAAATCTTCCACCCTTTGGATCATTCTTTCTCTTATGTCTTTACGTTGTCCCAAAAGTTTGTTTTCAAATTGGATATTCAATTTTTTGTAGTTTCCGCCCTTAATCTCGTTGGCTTGAGCGTAGGCAACCATTTGATCCCAGACTTCTTCAGAAACACCTTCATTTTTAATTTTGATGAAATCACCATTATCGTCTAATATGGCATTTCCGTAATCATTAACCTTAAGGCCCCAGGAAATCATTTGCAAAGCTGTTGCTACATTTGCCTTTGTAGTCTTTGTTTTAGAGACTATCTCTCTGAGTTTGTCGGAGCTGTTCCCTGATGTTCCATGCTGAGCGCCTGAAAGGTTATAATTTTTTAGAGCATTATGAATTTCAGCTGTTAAATCAACCTGAATTCCAGCTTCTGTCTGTTCAATTCCGTGGGTTGTTCCATTATTTAATGCTATCCAGTTCGGAAAAATATCATGTGCATTTAATCCCTGAATCAGGAATAATGCCTCTTGAACCGTTGAAAGACCAGACTTTCCCTTTATTTCACCAACTTCTGTTTCAAGGCCTGCCCAGTCGGGTATGTAAGGGTTTAGTTCTATATTAGCCAATAAATTTTTATCATCCGGCATATGGGAAGCATCAATTGCAATTGATGTTATGCCTGCTTCAAAAAGTGTGGGGATTTCTGTTTTAGCTGTTTTAATATCAGTATCGTTTTTAATCCCATAGTGATCTGCATGTACTGCCACGGGAATCGTTATTCCCAATTGATTGCAAAAGGCATCCACCTGCCTTGCCATATTCCATAAGCTTACCGGGCAATAGGCAGCAGCGCCCCCTTCTGATTTTGCTATTTCAATAATAATGCCCGCATTTGCCCGTTGAGCAGCTTTTAAAGCGCCCTGAATTACAAAACAGCTTCTTCCGTTGGCAGCCATAGTTGCAGCGTTACCCTTAATGATCATGGCTTTGTCAATAAATTTACCGCTTACAATCAATGCTCTGGAATTAGGGAAAAGTTCGACAATATTAGGCGGGCGTCCAATCTCAAGTACCTTCTTATAATCGCTGTCTGACATATTCTATTCTCCTTAGATATTGCATTTTGCATGAAAATATAATATTATCAATCATTACTGTATCGTTTACCTATATTATAGATTTTATCATTATCTTTTAAATAATCCCTATATGCAAATTAAAAATACAAATTTTTATAAAATTATCAGCTTTATTTTTTTTATGGTTTTTTTAATCGGGTGCACCGCCGAAAAAGAAATTTTACTTTCCGGTACCACTATGGATACGAGCTATCATATCAAGCTCATTACCCATGGTTTTGTTGACACAGCAGGTATTAAAGAGAAAATTGATGAATCGCTTGAAAAAATAAATGAAAGTATGTCCATATATAGAAAGGGGAGTGAGATCAGCAGATTTAATGCATTGGACAGCACAGGGGAAAAATTTTATATTTCTGATGATTTTATGACTGTTCTATGTATGGCTGAAAAAATTTACAAGTTTTCCAATGGTTCATGGGACTGCACAATAAAGCCCCTTGTGCAGGTATGGGGATTTGAGGGAGATGAAAAAATTAAATCTCTTCCATCTGAAGAAAAGATTGAAAAGCTTTTGCCACAAATCGGGTTTAGCCATATTCTTATTTCAAAGGATGGATATTTAAAGAAAAAAAAGAAATCAATAACTTTGGATATGGCTTCCATTGCCAAGGGCTATGCTGTTGACCAGGTATCTGCACTTATTAAATCCTTAAAGATAAAAAATTTTCTTGTGGAGATAGGTGGTGAAGTGTATGCTTCCGGTGTAAGAATAGATGGAAAAGAGTGGAAGGTGGGAATAAACAGCCCTGAGAAAAAAGGATCCTTTGATCAGATATATAAGGTTGTATCCTTAAAAAACAGGGCACTTGCCACGAGCGGTGATTATAGAAATTATTTTGAATATAATGAAAAAACCTATTCCCACATATTAGATCCCAAAACTGGTTATCCTGTTACCAACAATATTGTCAGTGTGTCGATTATGGCAGATTCCTGTGCTCTGGCAGACGGTTTTGCAACCGCGGTTATGGTTTTAGGCCGCTGCAAAGGGATTGAGCTCATTAATTCTATTAATAGTACAGAGTGTCTGATAATTGTAAAAGATAAAAACGGTGGTTTAATCGATTATTATTCAAACGGGTTTTTATAATGGAAAAGTCGATGGAATTTCTGAATGCGTCAGCTATTGATCATGTTCTTGCAGAAATGACTTACAAGATTCTTAAAGCGCATAAGAGAGCGGAGCATCTTGTCCTTATAGGTATTCATACGTGCGGAGTCTATGTTGCCCAGCGGATCGCTTCAAAAATTTATGAGATTGAAGGGATAAATATTGAAACAGGGAGTATCGATATTACCATGTATCGTGATGACTGGACAAGGATCAGTAACCATCCGGTTGTACAGGCAACAGACATTCCGTTTTCCGTTGATGGTAAAACTCTTGTATTAGTTGACGATGTTCTCTTTACAGGACGTACTGTTAGGGCTGCAATGGATGCTGTTATAGATTTTGGGAGGCCTGATCGAATAGAGCTTGCTGTTCTTATAGATCGGGGGTTCAGGGAATTGCCGATTCAGGCAGATTATGTTGGAAAATTTATTAAAACAAAACGGAATGAAACTATTAATGTGCTTATGCTGGAAAAAGACGGCATTGACAGCGTGGTTTCATAATTTTTATGGGAACAGAAAATCATAAAAAAAATGCTCCGGTAAAATTAAAAATTGGAATAATTACTGTTTCGTCCACAAGAACCTTGGAAAATGATAAAAGCGGAGCATGGATGAAAAAAAGTTCCGAAAAAGAAGGGCACACAGTGGTGTTCCATGGTGTTATACCTGATGATGCTTCAATAATTACCAAAACTGTTTTGGAGGTTATGCAAAATGAAAAGCCCCACACAATACTTATAACCGGTGGTACCGGGATAAGCAGCAGTGATGTTACAATTGAAGCGGTTAGCCCATTGTTTACAAAGAAACTTCCTGGATTTGGTGCTGTTTTTGCACAACTCAGCTATGAACAGATAGATTCAGCCGCAATACTGTCAAGGGCAACAGCAGGCATTTCCGGCAAAGTATCTATTTTTTGTATCCCGGGGAGCCTTAAAGCGTGCAAGCTGGCCTGCAGAGCTCTTATTTTTCCTGAACTCGGACATATTGCAGGGCACATTTTTTAGTTATTGGATCAAAAATGAGTATACAGGATTTAAAATCACTTCGGCTCACAGAAACAGTTACGGCTGCGGGGTGAGCATCTAAAATATCTCCAGGGGACCTGGAGAAAGTTTTATCCGGCCTTGAAATTCCCGGGGATCCGAATCTGCTTGTGGGGCTTAAACGGGCCGATGATGCAGGTGTATATAAAATCACCGATGATATCGCAATAATTCAGACTGTTGATTTTTTTACCCCGGTGGTGGATGATCCTTTTACATTCGGCCAGATCGCGGCAGCAAATGCATTGAGTGATGTTTATGCCATGGGGGGTGTTCCAAAAACAGCCATGAATCTTGTCTGCTTTCCTTCTAAAACAATGGATATGTCCATTTTACGAAGCATAATTGAAGGTGGTTTAGACAAAATTAAAGAAGCAGGGGTGGTTCTTGTTGGTGGCCACAGTGTGGAAGATAAGGAGATAAAATACGGTCTGTCTGTGACCGGTTTTGTACACCCTGCACGAATACTTACAAAAAATAATATAAAAACAGGTGATAACCTGATACTCACAAAGCCGCTGGGGTCCGGAATTGTAAATACCGCTGTAAAGGGAGGGCTTGCGTCACCTGAAAGTATAAAAAAAATTATAAAAATTATGGCGGCTCTTAATAAGAATGCCGCAGATACCATGGGCAGGTTTAATGTTCACGCTTGTACTGATATTACAGGTTTCGGACTTGTGGGGCATATGTCGGAAATGGTAACCGATTCGGATTTAGGGTTTGAGATATTTGCCGGTAGCGTCCCTGTAATTCAGGATGCTGTTTATTATGCACAAATGGGGCTAATTCCTGCAGGCGCCTATGAGAATATGAAATTTTATAAAAATATGGTTGAAATTATGCCGGAGGTGGATCCCATTGTCTGTGATATATTTTTTGATCCCCAGACTTCAGGGGGGCTTTTAATTGCCGTGGATAAAAAAGAGACAGATGCCCTTTTAACAGACCTTATGAAAAATGGAGTGGAATCAGCCGCTGTTATAGGAAATGTGGTAAAATCGTCCGGTGTAAAAATTATTATAAATAAATAATGCTTGTAATTCCCCCCTTTTTCCCCCCTTCTTCCTATCAAAGCTTAAACCCCATCAATATATGCCATTCAATGGGAACGATGAAAAGAGTGAGGACGTGGCTGTGAAAAGTCCGGTAACAAAGGTGGACGCCATGGAGCCCCATACAATTGAGTAACTGGGTATGCCAAGAGCCATGGGCACACCCCTTTCTTGAAAATGGGAGAGTTGTTTCCGCATATATTTCAGATGGAATATGGGGTCCTTTGCGGATTCTCCTTGAAAGTCCTCCACCTTTTTTGCAGGCATCTCAACAATGATATGGCCGTTGTTGCTCCCAAAAATCGGTTGATAATCCTCATCAATAAAAAAACCGGCTATTGCCGTGGCTGATTTAAGCTGGCCTGGTATGCCCGGCAGTATGAATTGGGTAATCTCTTTGAGCCTTCAGAAAAATTCAGCCTACCTTTTTAACAAAAAAAAATATTACCCTAACATATTTCTAATAAATTTAAACTATATTGCATCTCAAGGCAGATGAAATCTGCAAAAGGTCGGAATCGAGTATCTTCAAATAGTGATCTTTTTGTAACTATCCAGCGTCGCTGATTTACGATACGCAGCAGGTATGATCTAATTTAAAACAATTGAAATTGTTTGAACGGATTAGAGAGCGTTAAGAAGGAATCCATCAGGACTGAACTTATTGACGTTATTCTCTGGTATACTATTACGCAAGCTTATATCTTTAATAGATTTTTTCTTTACGACCTCTTATCTGTGAGTTTTTCATGTTTTAATCAGATTATACCTGTTGCCGTACATATTAGCTGAATAGTTACATCTTTTTTTACGATTTGGTAAATTTAATATTCTTGACAAAAAGAATAGGAGGTACAAGTTGAAACAACTATCAAAAATAATTATTTTTTTAACTGCGCTCTCTCTTTTGTTCGGCATTCCCCAGGCTGTTGCCGGAAATATTGTTATTAAGGGTTCCACAACAGTACTTCCCATTGCACAAAAACTTGCAGAAGCTTACATGGGTGAAAATCCTGATATTAATATTTCAATTTCAGGGGGCGGCTCAGGTAACGGCATAAAGGCCATTATTGATGGGACCACCGATATTGCAGACTGTTCCAGGTTTATTAAAGACAGGGAAGTCAAGCTTGCTCTGGAAAAGGGGGGATATCCGGTGCCTTTTAGTATTGCTTACGATTGTATCATTCCTGTGGTTCATCCTTCCAACTCAATTGATAACATCACCATGTCCCAGCTGAAAGCCATATATAAAGGGGAAATTACAAACTGGAAACAACTTGGAGGAGAGGGGCGTAAAATTGTTGTTATATCACGGGACACATCTTCCGGCACCTATGAGGTGTGGGAAAAAAGGGTCATGAAAAAAGAAAGAGTTTATCCAGGAGCATTGCTGCAGGCGTCAAACGGCGCCATACTTCAGGCAGTGGCTAAAAATAAAAATGCAATCGGGTATGTGGGGATTGGTTATATAAATAGTATGATTAAACCTGTTACTGTAAATAATGTTGCAGGAACAGTGGAAACAACTTTAAGCGGAGAATTTCCCATTAGCAGGCCCCTTTTTATGTTTACCAACAAATGGCCTTCGGGTGATATATCCAAGTTTATCAATTATGTGCTTCATCCTGAAAAGGGACAAAAAATTGTACGGGAAGCCGGGTTTGTTCCATTATATTGACAACGTATGTAGATCTCAATAAGTGT
>JAUVKE010000191.1 GCA_030592105.1 Desulfobacteraceae bacterium | reverse complement strand
GTGATCTTGCCTCTCTTCAAACCACGGCAGAGCACGATGGTGACCAGATTGTGTTAAACGGGGCCAAAATATTTACATCAAACGGAGTTAATGGTGATCTGTTTATTGTGGCGGCCAGAGACCCTGAAATTGAGAACCCTTACCAGGCAGTATCTTTATATCTGGTTGAACCGACCACCCCTGGTTTTAAAATAGGTCAACGCCTTGAGAAGATGGGGTTTCACAGCCAGGATACTGTTGAACTCTTTTTTTCAGATTGCAGAATTCCAAAAAACAATCTTATTGGAGAAAAGGGAAAAGGTTTTTATTACCTTATGAATAAACTTCAGCAGGAACGTCTTGTCTGTTCTTTGGCTGGCCTGGTCCAGGCTGAGTTTATCCTTGATGAAACACTAAAGCACTATAAGAAGATAAAGAGCAATGGTTCTTTGCCCAAAATTCGTCAAAGCAAACAGCACACCATTGTTGATATGGCCACTGAAGTAAAAATTACAAAAACGTTTATTTACACTTTAATAAATGACCATATCGATGGGAAAGATATAGTTTCTGAAACATCCATGGCAAAATTCTGGGCATCAGAGATGGTCAGAAGAGTTGCAGATGCAAGCTTTGAAATTTTTGGACTTGAAGGCGCCCTTGCAAAAAACAAAATTGAGCGCGCCTGGCGTGACTGCAGGGGTATCTCGATATTTGCGGGTACAAACCAAATAATGAGAGAGATTATTGCCAAAAGAATGGGCTTGTAAAACATATAGATCGTCACATAAATAATTTCACTCCGTTATCGGTCGTCGGAGTATTATAATACCCCTTCCTCCCTATAGCCTTGTGAAATTTATTATCTGACAATCTATGGATACAGGTTTTCACCGGAAGTAACTTTACTTCCGGATGAAGACTCTCATCTCTGGTAAATCTAAGGATCGAAAATAAAATTATTTAAACGAAATTGCTTGTCTTTTGCTCCATCTACTGCGTTGCATCAAAGGCCGAATATATCAAGTATTCAACCTTTAATGCGCCTTGTATATAAACCAAAATCCTTCACAATTTCTGTTCAATTTATATAATTTCCGATCCTAAAAAGCATGTCGATTTTCTCAGGTTTTGTAACTTTTACGGCAGCATAGCCCTTAAAGGTATCATGCAAGACCTGAAAAATCGCTATGCAGACATAAGGAATAAATCGAGTGACTAAACAAAAACTTACATGCCCTGCCTGCAGTTGTTTTTGTGACGATATAGAAGTTGATATTATCGATGGCCGGATAAAAACTATTAATAATGCCTGTTTTAAAGGCTCATCATTAATTTTCCGGACAGAGGAAAAAAATGAACGAACACCCTGCATGGTTCAAGGGCTTGAGGTTGAACCTGAGCAGGCAATAGGCGAGGCTGCAAAAATACTTTTAAACTCCAAAAACCCCCTTTTATTCGGGTTTGATCATTCCACCAATGAAGCTCAACTCGCAGGGATTAAACTAGCACAAGAACTTGGCGGGAAAATTGATGATTTTTCTTCTTTGAGCTATGAAAATATTGTCGGGCAGCTTATCAACAAAACTCTACCCACCTGTTTTATATCTGAAATGGACTCTGTGAATCTTTTTATCTATTGGGGAGCTAACCCTTTAAACTCCCATCCAAGGCATTTATCAAATTTTTCCTACTATGCCAACCCTGGCTACAGTGAAATAAGTACATTCAGAACAGTCGACTTATGCACAATAGATATCAGAAAAAATGAAACAGCTTTAATGTCAAATCCCTTTTATAAACTTCGTCCAGGGGATGATGCTAATTTTATATCGTCGGTCTGCGAGGGTTTAAGTAACAGTGCAAAGAACAAAAGAGCCGAAGATTTTTACACTCTGCTCCATGCATCATCTTCTACTGTTATTTTTGTAGGGACAGGTCTTATTTCTTCCATGGGAAAAGAGATAACTCCCCTGCTGGAAATGATTGATCATCTGGATCTTGATATTAAAATAGTACCCATGATTGATCAACCGAATATGAGAGGTTTTAATCAGACACTCCATGAAATAACAGGATTTGTTAACAGGGTCGATTTTGCAGGGGATACCTCTGAAAATGGGAAAATTTCATTTTTTCAAAATATAATCGACAAAAAAGTCGATTCTGTTTTAATACTCGGAGCAGATCCTTTTTACAAAATGCCTTTACAGGTACTAAAACATTTGAAGCAGATTCCAATAATTACAGTGGATCCGTTTATTACTGATACAACAAAAGCTTCTAACGTCGTTATAAATTCATCTGTTTCCGGTGTGGAATCAGAAGGGAGGGTAATAAGAATGGACGGAAAAGAGATTCATTTGCCAGCAGCATACCCAACCAACAGGCTAAGTGACGTACAAATATTAAAACTTATTTTGGAAAAGGTTAAAGCATAATGTCTTCGGCTACTCACAAAACAGAACTTGAAATAATCACTTTCAGGGATGCTTTTTTATCTTTTAAAAAACAGAGCCCCAAAGAGTATAATAAAGCCGCTGCTGTTATCTATTTGTCTGAGGAAGATCTGAAAAAACTAAACACCTCTTCCGGCCAGACAATTTTTTTAAAAAATGATCAGGGGGAAATCGAAGCTGAGGCAAAACTGGATAAAACCTGCTATAATGGCATAGGTCTGATGCCTTCTAGTACACTTGTGAACAGGATTATAACTGTTGATGAAAAATTTCAATCTTTGAAACGGTTAAAGGTTACTGCACATACCTGATTAACAACCATGCTTTTAGGGCAGTTTTGTATTACGCAGAGGAGAAACAATTGGCTAAAAAAGAGAAGATGCATCCATTTAAGGTGCTGGGATATCTTCCTGGAACTAATTGTAAGGAGTGCGGTCTTGCAACCTGTCTTGCTTTTGGCGTTGCTCTTATGGACAGAGAAAAAAAGGTTGAAGATTGTCCTTATTTATTAACTGAAAAATACAAGTCATCCCACGATCTATTAATTGAATATTTCGGGCAGAAATTAGAGTCGGAATATGAAGGGTTATTTATAGATATTGACAAATGTATAGGCTGCGGTGATTGTATTACAGTATGCGATAAAGCCCAGGTCAATGTGGATTACGGGCTGGGAACCGTCAGCCCCCGTAATGTTCCGCCTGTATTTGAAATCATCAATGGACGAATTAGTGTGATAAACTGGTCAAGCTGCAAGCGCTGCACAGATCCTCCAGGAATCTGTAAGGTTTGCGAAGAGCGGTGTGCTTTTGATGTTATTGAGCTTATATAGGATGAGGTATTAACAAGGAGAAAACAGAACATGTCAACTGTAAAAGACGCAAATGAAGTATTAGCTGCGCAAAAGCTTAATATCAAACTCCCCCATCCTGAGCACTGGGAAATCAAAGAGATGGAAATTCTTGAAAAAAAAGATTATCCTGATTCTGTCCACGTTTTACTGGGTCTTAAACTGATAAATGATGAAGGAAAAGAAATTTCTGATCTTTATTATTCCGAGTCTAAGGTTGAAAGAGAACCCAAGCTTAAAATGATGCACACCGATTTGAGAAAAAAGAATCTCCCACTCAGGGATAAAATGGCTTTTGATTCCATTGAAGATGCCCATGAATATATAGAATTTGCCATAAAAAGCCTTATTGAAGAAAACGGATATACAATTGAAGAGACCAGTCAGGATTATATGCTGGCTGTAAAAAATGAAAGAGAATTTTATATCTGTATAGTCCCGGTCTATGGTGATGAGTGTATGAAAAAACTTGATCTGCTTATCAGTTATCGAGAAAAATACGGAGATTCAAAGGATTATGGCATTTTATCTGTAGCTTTTCAAAAGTCCCTGGGGGTTTCACGGCTGGATCAGGATCAATGGCTCTCTGACAATATAGAAAAATTTTCTACAAATCATGTGGGGCTGTATGCTGTTGATAATCTCGACCCGAACAGCATTTACCCACTAACTATTTATCCAAAAGATAAAGACCTGAGAAAATATTTTATTAAAAAAAGCACCCAGTGGACTCTTTTAAAAACAAGGGATACAGCATACCGGCCAGGGAGTAAAGATACCGATATTAAATAATTGTAACTGTTTCAGTAGGGGCGGATTCCATATCCGCCCCATTTACAAGGGCAGAAATGGATTCTGCCCCTACTATGCCCTGGATATGGATAGCCTGGAAAAAACACCTGCTTCATGGCACTTTGCTTCAAGACGGTGCAGAAAATGGGAGGTTTTTTCAGGATTATAATAAACAGGAAAAAGAAGATCCGTCTCAGGCGAGAGTATTCCGCTTTTTATCAGCCGCTTTGTAATGGGAGCGTTTGGGTATAATCTTATATTATTCAATATAACAGCCCCAAGATTTCCTGCAGGGGCGTGTATCTCCAGAAGTTTATCCATGGTCCCGGCTGCTTCATGGAAATGGTCAACAGTCTCTCCAGGAAGATTTATTAAAAAATGACACATTGTAAGAATTCCGCTCTTTGCTGTTATTTCGGCTGCATTTATAATATCTTTTTTTGTCATCCCTTTGTTTAAAACTTTTAAGCCGTCATCTGTTAAGGCATCTCCGGAAAAATATACCGCCACAAGGCCGGAGCTGATTGCAAGATCCAAAAGTTCGCTGGTGAGGTCAGTCTCCCTGAAAAAACCTGTCCATCCAATATCAAGTTTTCTGCGGAGCATCTCTTTACATACAGCTCGGAAATGATCCGCGGGCCTGTTCACCACTGAATCGGTAAAATGAAAAAGCCTGACCCCATACTCCTTTTTCAGATACTCAAGCTCATCTGTTATTTTTACGGGACTCCGCAGCCGGAGCTGCCCCCCTCCCAGATACGGATAGGTACAGTAGCTGCATTTTAGATCGCACCCGCGTTTTCCCTCTATCCCCATTACTGCGACATATTGATTCTTTTCCAGATAATCCCGGGGCCTGAAAGACTCAGCATCTATCATGGGTAATGAATCAATATCAGTTTTTTTCCATGATCGATTCTGAAAAATATCACCCTTGTCTTTCCAAATCAATCCAGGAATCTTTTCCAGCTCAAAAGGGGTTTTCAGCATTTCTTGAAAAACGACCTCTCCTTCGCCGGAAATGCCATAATCTATTTCAGGTATTTCCCTTAAAAGACGTTTGGCAAAAAGAGTAAACGCAGGACCTCCCACAATAATTTTGGCCTCCGGCACCATGGATCTTATCATTTTTACAGGAGTTTTTAATGAAGAGATATAGGAAGTCTGGTGTCCAGCCAAAGGATCGATGTTTCTAAAGGAAAGGATTGCAATATCAGGCCTTACATTTTTTACAACCCCATGGAGCTTTTCCCACGGATCAACGTAAAGATTCATATCCAGAACAT
>JAUVKE010000154.1 GCA_030592105.1 Desulfobacteraceae bacterium | reverse complement strand
TGGGTAATAGTCTCTTCATGCTGATTGGGATAGGGGCTTATAACCAGATGAAGCGGAGCTGGACGATCAGCAGGTTTTAAAACAACACGGGCATCAACAGCGCAAATTTTTTCTTGTTTGATAACAAGAGGATTTATATCGAGTTCCTCAATCTCGGCAATGTCTGTAACCAGTTGAGATAAACGAATAAGGATCTCCTCAATAAAAGCCAAATCAGCAGGAGGATAATTTCTAAAACCTTTTAGAACAGAATAAATTCTGGTCTGCTCCATCAACCTCCTGGCCAGTAGCCGGTTGAGGGGGGGGAGCGCAATGGAGGTATCTTTCATTATTTCTGTCATGGTACCTCCCATTCCAAAAAGGATAACCGGTCCGAAATCATTGTCCTTTTTTGCACCTAGAATGAGTTCATAGTCTACATCGTTAATCATCGGCTGTAGCGTTACACCTTCAATCATGGCTTCAGGACTGTATTGTTCTGCCCTATAGACAATATCAGCAAAGGAATCCATGGCTTCAGCCCTGTTTTTTATATTTAAAATTACCCCACCGGCATCGGACTTATGACTTATATCTTTTGAATTAATTTTCATAACAACAGGAAATCCGATTGTTTCTGCTTTATCAGCGGCCTCTTTCGCAGATAAGGCTTTTATGGTGGGATTAACAGGAATTCCATATGCAGCAAGGAGTACCTTGGAATCGATTTCCGTGAGATTAAATTCTCCTGATTCGAGTTTATTACTAACCAGTTCTTTTGCCTTTTTGCGATCAAGTCCCAGTTTCCTGGGAAACTTGGATGGTATTTCCTGAAGGAGTTCAATGTTTTTTACATATAGATCAAGATTCATAAAGGCTCTTACTGCCCTCTCCGGCGTATCAAAAGTCGGGAGACCTGCTTTGTTAAAAATTTTCCGTCCGGCCTCCACATCAATCCCCCCTATCCATGAAGTTATAACGGGAAATTTTTTTCCTTCAAGAACACTGATAATTGATTCGGCAATATCTGCGGAATCAACCTGGGCCACAGGAGAAAGCATGATTAAAAGGCCATTGATTTCCCTGGCATTTAAACATATCTCCACAACTTGTTTATATCTTTTTGCTGCTGCATCACCTAAAATATCAATCGGATTTCCGCAATTCCAGTATGATGGCAGAATTGCTTCGAGTTTCCGGGCGGTTTCAGGGAGTAAACCGGCAGGTTCAACTCCATAATCAGAAAGAGCATCGGCAGCCATTACCCCGGGGCCGCCGGCATTGGTGATTATCGCCAGGCCAGAACCCTTTGGCCGGGGCTGTTTGGCAAGAAGCTCGGAACAATCAAATAGTTCCTCAAAGGTTTTAACCCTTACAATACCTGCGCGCCGAAAGGCAGCATCATAAACAGCATCCTCCCCGGCCATGGAACCGGTATGGGATGCGGCAGCTTTTGCACCGGCCAAGGTACGTCCTGATTTAAGAGCGATAATCGGCTTAACCCTCGATACAGCGCGTGCAGCACTCATGAAATTTCTGAAACGGCTAAGGCCTTCAATATACATCACTATACTGCTGACATCAGGATCACCCCCAAGATAATCAATCATATCTCCAAAATCAACATCCAGCATTGAACCCAGGCTTATAAAATAGCTGAACCCGAACTGTTCTTTTATTGAAAGATCGAGGATTGAGGTGCAGATAGCCCCGCTTTGGGAAATAAATGCCATTTTTCCTTTCAGGGGCATACGTCTTGCAAAACTGGCATTCAAGGCCGCTTTACCGCAGACTATTCCGAGACAATTGGGGCCGATAACACGAAGCCCGCTATCCTTTATCTCATTTTTTATGGCGGCCTCTACTTCTTTCCCTTTTGCCCCGGTTTCTTTTCCTCCTGCTGAAATAATAACAACCCCGCCTGCCTCCGAGTTTACACAATTCTTTACAATTTGTGGCACTGTAACAATTGGGGTGGAAATTATAACAAGATCTATTGGTGCTTTAATATCCTGAATTGATGGGTAAACGGTCTGCTTTCCTATTATTTTATGATTTGGATTGACCGGATAAACAGTTCCTGGAAATTCACTCTTAATTAAATTTTCCATGAGTGCATTTCCGATACTCCCCGGTTTCTCGCTGGCGCCTACTAGTGCGATAGATTTTGGTTGAAACATCCTGTTTATATTTTCGACGCTCATAAATTCCTTCCTTACTTACATTACATTTGTGACAGTCCACAGAAGTTGTTCTTTAATATTTTAAGCAGCATTAAGTGTGCCGTAAGGGTAATATTAAAGAATATCATTTGAATTTACTGAGTTATTAAGCGGTTATGCCTGAAGTAATTCCCACGTCATGCTCAAATGTCCTGAAATTGCGAAAAAATTTTTTACGCTTTGTTAACTTTTTATATAAAATTCTATTAAAAGTCAAATATCCGGATAAATCATTTGCCCTGAAGAATAATTTTTGGAATAATAATAGAAGGTTTTAGGAAATTAATTTTGGGAAGGGAATGAATATATAGTCAGCATTTTTTTAAAAGCCCATTGTTGCCTTTAAATTTGGTAAAATTCTATTTAATGGAGGATGATTTATGCCCACGGCATTGCCTGAAAAAGAAAAAGCTGTTGAAAACGCAATCTCTCAAATAGAACGGCAATTTGGAAAAGGTTCTATTATGAAGCTTGGCAACAGGACTGCTGAAGATATTCCTGCAATCTCAACCAGTTCCCTTGCACTGGATAAGGCACTAGGTATAGGCGGGGTTCCAAGGGGGAGAATCATTGAAATCTATGGGCCCGAGTCATCGGGAAAGACGACCCTGGCACTTCATGTGGTGGGAAATGCCCAAAAAAATGATGGGATCGCAGCATTTATTGATGCAGAACATGCCCTTGATATTAAATATGCTAAAAAAATAGGTGTTAATTGTGATGAGCTCCTGGTTGCACAGCCGGACACAGGGGAGCAGGCTCTTGAAATAACCGATATGCTGGTCAGAAGCGGAGCCATGGATATTCTTGTTATTGATTCTGTTGCTGCCCTTGTTCCAAGAGCAGAAATAGACGGAGAAATGGGGGATTCCCATATGGGGCTTCAGGCAAGGCTTATGTCCCAGGCTCTCCGTAAACTTGCCGGTTCAATCAGTAAAACCAAGACAACATTGATATTCATAAACCAAATCCGAATGAAAATAGGTGTGGTTTTTGGTAATCCCGAGACAACCACAGGTGGAAATGCCTTAAAATTTTATTCTTCTGTGAGATTAGATATCCGCCGTATAGGGGCCATAAAATCAGGGCAGGATATTGTTGGGAACAGGACCAGGGTTAAAGTAGTAAAAAATAAGCTTGCGTCCCCTTTTATGGAAGCTGAGTTTGATTTAATGTATGGGGAAGGTATTTCCATGGCAGGGGATCTTCTAGATGTTGGTGCTGAAGCGGGGGTTATCGATAAGAGCGGGGCGTGGTATTCATATAATGGAGAGCGGATCGGCCAGGGAAGAGAAAATGTAAAAAAATATCTCATGGAAAATCCTGAGCTGAGTAACTCTTTATATCTCAAAGTCAAAGAAGCCATTGGACTTATAAAAAAAGAAGAAAAAAATGCTAAAAAAGAATAAAATGGAGTAATTAATGACCGGCAATGAAATACGGAAACGGTTTCTGGAATATTTTGAAACAAAAAAGCATAAAACTGTAAGGAGCGCATCCCTTGTTCCTGTGGATGACCCCACCCTCCTTTTTACTAATGCTGGCATGGTACAGTTTAAACGCACATTTTTAGGTGAAGACAAAAAAGACTATTCACAAGCGGTAACATCCCAGAAATGTGTACGCGCTGGCGGGAAGCATAATGACCTTGAAAATGTGGGTTATACGGCACGGCACCACACTTTTTTTGAAATGCTTGGAAATTTTTCTTTTGGAGATTATTTTAAGGAAAAAGCCATTGAATATGCATGGGATCTTCTCTTAAATGTTTTCAGCCTTCCCAAAGAAAAACTTCTTATTTCAATTTATAAAGATGATGATGATGCTTATAACATATGGAATAAAAATATGGGGTTGCCCCATGAGAAGATAGTAAGGTGCGGTGAAAAGGATAATTTCTGGTCCATGGGGGATACTGGTCCCTGCGGTCCCTGCAGTGAAATTCATATTGACAGGGGGGAAGCTTTTGGCTGCTTGAAACCTGACTGCATGGTGGGATGCGATTGTGACAGGTATCTTGAAATATGGAATCTGGTATTTATGCAGTATAACAGGAATAAATCAGGGGAATTAACTCCCCTGCCAAAGCCGAGTATAGATACAGGGATGGGTCTGGAACGTCCTTGCGCAATTATCCAGAATGTGCCCACCAATTATGAAACCGATTTTTTTATACCTATAATTAATACAATTGAATCATTATCTGAAAAAAGCTATGGGAGTTCTCTTCAAACCGATATCTCCATGAAGGTAATAGCAGATCATACCAGAGCCGCTGCTTTTCTCATATGCGACGGAGTTTTACCTTCAAATGAAGGACGTGGATATGTGTTGCGAAGGATCATGCGCCGTGCCATACGCTATGGCCGGAACATCGGCCTTACACGCCCCTTTCTCAATACAACTGCGCAGACACTCTTTAATATTATGAAACCTGCGTATCCTGAGCTCCTGGATGCAAAGGCTTTTATAATGAAGATTATTGAAAATGAAGAGATTCAGTTCTCCAAAACTTTAGATAATGGATTAAGGCTGTTAAATGATACACTTGCAGAACTAAAGGCCAGGGGGGAGACCACCGTTCCCGGTGAGATAATATTTAAGCTTTATGATACATTCGGCTTCCCCGTTGATATTGTGCGGGATGTTGTCAGGGATGAAGATATGACCCTTGATATGGACGCCTTTGATAAATCGATGAAAGAGCAGCGGTTAAAATCAAAATCTACGACTGTTTTTACGCAAACAGGAGATGCTTATAAAAAGCTTTCCTCCCATGGGGTAAAATCTGAATTTAAGGGATATGATAATTTTTCATTAAGCTCGAAAATCTTCCTCCTTGTAAAAGATGGAGCAGAGGCACCACAAGCTTCTTCTGGGCAGAGTATTGAAATAGTAACAGAATCGACCCCTTTTTATGGAGAATCCGGCGGACAGGTGGGGGATACAGGAAAAATAAAAGGAGTCGATTTTGAAATTAAGGTTTTAAATACCATTAAAAATCCCACGGGAATTATAATCCATAAAGGGAAAGTAGTATCGGGAACAGTAAAAACAGGGGCTGAGGCTCTGCTTGAGGTTGATCAGGGACGGCGAAGGGATATAGCGCGTAATCATACTGCCACCCATATTCTTCACGGGGTTTTGCAAAATATTTTAGGGGATCATGTAAAGCAGGCCGGATCCCATGTGGCCCACGACAGGCTTCGTTTTGATTTCACCCATTTTTCCAGGATTAGCATAAAGGTACTTAATGAAATAGAAGCCCTTGTCAACAGCAGGGTAAGAGAAAATATTCCTGTTATGATTCAGGAAATGGACATGAAAGAGGCAAAAAAGATCGGAGCAACAGCCCTTTTTGAAGAAAAGTATGGGGACAGGGTAAGGGTTGTATCAATATCTGCTTTTAGCAGGGAGCTTTGCGGAGGAACACATCTTTGTTCCACAGGTGAGACAGGTCTTTTTAAAATTATCCAGGAATCGAGTGTTGCCTCCGGTGTAAGGAGAATTGAAGCATTAACAGGTGCGGCTGCTTTATCATACGTTCAAACAACAGAAAGAATAGTTTATGGAACAGCGCAGCTCATAAAAGAAAAACCTGAAAAAATTGTTGAAAGAATAGAAAAAAATCTTGCTGATTTTAAATCTCTGGAAAAAGAGGTTGATAAATTAAAGGGACAAATAGGACGCTTAAAATCTGAATCAGAAGAAGATGAAATAAAAGAGATAAACGGTGTTAAGCTTATAACCAAAAAAGTTTCAGTTGATACGCCAGCTGCCTTAAGAACTCTGGCTGATCAGCTAAAAGATAAAGTAGGCTCAGGGATATTTGTTCTGGGGGCAATTTCCGGATCAAAAGTGCTTCTTTTAACCATTGTTACAAAAGATCTGACCGGCAAATATCATGCAGGAAAAATAGTAAAGGAAGTCGCTGCTCTGGTTGGCGGGGGAGGGGGAGGACGGCCGGATATGGCGCAGGCAGGGGGAACACAACCTGAAAATCTTGATATGGCTCTTGAAAAGGCGTGTGATATTGTTGCTGCTGTTAGTTAGAGGCGGTGATTGCAGCAAATTACCCAAAGGAAAAACAAAAGTAACTATAGATTTTCAGATAATAAATTTCATAAGGCCAGATGTTAAAACTGAGCTATGGTGAAATTTAAAAAACTCTGACTGTTTGAGCGTAACGAGTTCCAGAGGTTTTTAAATTTTATTATAGCTCAGTCTATTGCT
>JAUVKE010000190.1 GCA_030592105.1 Desulfobacteraceae bacterium | reverse complement strand
TTTATAGCCATGGGTGCAGGCTTTTTATTCTGGTTTTATTTTGTGGTACCGAAAATCATAGCCCTGTTTAAGGAGATGGATGCCAAACTCCCTGATATTACAGTTTTGATCATGAACACCTCCTACTTTGTACAGAATAATTTTCCGGGTATAATCGCAGGGATTCTCGGTTCTTTTTTTGCTGTTTTTTTTGCCCGTCAAAAGAGCCTCAAATTCAAAAAAGCCACAGATGCTCTTATGCTCAGACTTCCAGTTGTTAAATCTATTCTTTCGGCATCCATACTGGCTTTTATTACAGAATATTCTTCACTATTGATAACTGCAGGAATCGATATAATCAGAATCTCGGAAATACTTGAAAAATCAATGAAAAATGAAATTTTCAAGGGTAAAATCAGACAGATAGGAGATATGTTGAAAAATGGGGAAACAATAGCAGATTCTGTTGCACGGGTAGAAATTTTTCCCCCCTTTGTGATACGTATGATAAGAGTGGGAGAGGTAAGCGGAACCCTTTCTGAACAGCTTAATTACCTTGCAGAGGAGTACAAAACCAGGCTTTCTGTAACCGTCGCTACTTTGGGAAAGATGATAGAACCTTTTTTCCTTATTGTTGCAGGCCTGTTGTTCGCAATTATGATAGGGGGTCTTTTACTCCCTATTTACGACATCATACAAAGTATTCAGTAGAGACCCACTGCTCTTTAAATAAATAAGATTTTATAATAAGGCCTTAAAGTTTTCTTGTTTTTTATGACGGGATTTCAGGAGTAAGGGACTAAAATTTATTTTTCTCCCTCCTCCAACCTTGTTTAAATTATTTTGTTTCATGGTACTCAATGCTCAATTTTTTATTTCTTGACTTTTTAATTGCAGTAGTATTTTACAATCTGTAAAAAGTCGATTCATTGTCTGGGGTGTTAAATGATTCAGTAGTGTCCGATTAGGGAAATTGCGAAGATAAAATGCTCATGTAATTCAAAGGGGAATTAATCATGTTAAAACATAAAAAAATTTCAACCCGAATATTAATTCCTGTGGTTACGATCACAGTAGCTTTTTCAGTTGTCTTTTATTTTATGGGCGGAGCACTCACCAGCAAAATGGTGAAAATGACTCTGGATAACCAGATTAATGCTAAAATTGCCGATATCAGCACCAGTGAAAAAAGGATTGAAGATAAAATGCTGTCCCAGGCATCCCTGTTCAGTCAAGCCCAAGCCGTTCAAGAGGCGTATTTAACCGCCTACAAAGGAAATATTGATAATGAAAATGACCCTTACAGCAAATCGGCTCGTGCTAAGCTGCGCGCCTATTTTGCCCCCATTGAAAAAGGGTACCGGGAAAATCTAAAGACCAAAAATTTTCGCATACACTTCCACCTCCCCCCTGCCCGGAGCTTATTACGTCTCTGGAAGGTAAACCAGGACAAAAGTGATAATCTTACATCCTTTCGAAATACCGTTTTAACAATCAGCAAGGGAAGCCATGAGCCCATCCAGGGTATTGAAATTGGTCGGGGCGGTTTTGCCATTCGTGGTATCGCGCCTGTTTTTAGCAAGGAGAACAGTTATCTCGGTTCAGTTGAAGTGCTTTCAAGTTATGATCCTTTAGTGCAGTACAGTATTTCCAATAAAAATGAATTTATAGCCGTATATATGAATAAAGAGTTTTTACCCATCGCAACAAAATTGCAAAATTTCGATAAACACCCTGTGATCGGCGATCAGTTTGTTTTTATTTCATCCACCAGCAAAGAGGTTACTGATTCCCTCTTATCCCCTTCCTTATTGGCTCAGGGAAAAGAAACTGTTCATAAAATCAGAAAGGGAAATTATGTATTAACCGTTTTTCCGATCAAGGATTTCAGTGGAAAACAGATCGGCGTAATAGCCTATATTTATAATGCTGCAGATCTTTACGGTAATTTAAATAAAATTCGTTGGGGTATAGCCATTCTTTGTCTGATTTTGCTGCTTAACATTGCTGGTTCTTTGATAATAACCGTTCGTGGCGTTACAATACCATTGAATCGTATTATTGAAGGTCTCAACGAAGGTGCCGGGCAAGTGGCATTAGCTGCAGAACATATTTCATCATCGAGCCAGTCACAGGCTGAGGGTTCATCAGAACAGGCAGCAGCCATAGAAGAAACATCTTCTTCCATGGAAGAGATATCCTCCATGACTAAACAAAATGCAAAGAATGCAAAACAGGCTGATAATTTTATGAAAGAAACCAATCATGCTGTTGGCGAGGCTAATAATGCCATGGCTGAAGTGACCTCTTCCATGGATGATATTTCCAGGGCAAGTAAAGAGACACAGAATGTAGTAAAAGCAATAGAAGAGATAGCCTTCCAGACAAATCTGCTTGCATTAAATGCAGCGGTGGAAGCAGCACGTGCGGGTGAAGCAGGAGCTGGATTCTCTGTGGTGGCCGAAGAAGTAAGAAATCTTGCTTTACGTTCCGCTGATGCCGCCAAAAATACTGCTATGCTGATTGAAGGTACTCTTAAAAAGGTGCAGAATGGTTCAAAATTGGTAAATAAGACCAATGATTATTTTAGCACGGTGGCACAAAGCGCGTTAAAGGTTGGCGAGCTGGTGGAAGAAATTGCTGCTGCATCCAGTGAACAGGGACAAGGTATTGAGCAGGTGAATACGGGGGTAGCGGAAATGGATAAGGTTGTGCAGGCAAATGCTGCTGGTGCGGAAGAAACGGCTTCCGCGTCTGAAGAGATGCATGCCCAGGCGGGGGAGATGAAGGGTATGGTAAACGAGTTAATGAAAATAGTTGGTGGAACGGTGCAACGTCTGCGATGTTGAAAGAAATAGTCCCTGGTGGAGGAACTGGAAACAGACCCGTTTCATCAGGCAAAGCTACTAACCCGGCATAGCCGGAACCAAAAAAAAATTATCACGAAAACACGAAAATCTGTTCGTGTTTTCGTGATTGTCTTTTAACTTTTCTGCCAGAAAAAAACACGAATTTCAGGATTAAGGTACTATACCTTAATCCGGGGCTGGCCCAAGATAATGACGGTCAGGATCAAAAATTCGGAGCATTTTTAATTCTTTTTCAGTTGGATGGTCGATTTTTTTCAGATTATCATCCACATTAAATGACCAGCTTGAATTACTTTTAAATTCTTCAATGATTTTTTCACGGTCATCTGTTTCCGACTCAAAGTATCCTGTTAAGGTAAACTTGTCATCATTCCCGATTTTTTCGAAAACACCCATGGTTGTTACAATCGTTTTGACGTTTTTACCAGGAGACGTAATATAGTAAACATCGTTAAGGAGCCTTCCTCTGGTCTGAGGGACAATAATTACAACATCGCTTGCTGTGCTGCACACATCATTTGCTCCGCCTGAGCCCACCATTACGGTTTTTTCATCTACCTTCGTGGAATTGACATTCCCGTGTTTGTCCACCTGCGCCGCTCCCAGTGCTCCAATGCAGTTTTCCTTTATTCCCCCCACAATAAAACCCATAATAGTGGGAATATCAATGGCTGCTTTGCAGGTTGCAAAATTACTGGTATTAAAAAGAATCGGCTCTGTGGGGCATGGATCATATCCGTACAGCCCTATCTCTGCCATGAGGTTTAAGGGGTGTCCCTCTTCTTTTAGCTTGTAATAGCAAACCCATGAAGCAAGATTGGCAATCCCTGCACCTGCCAAAAGAGTTGTATATTTATGTTCTTTTACCCTGGATTCCAAAATTCTTGCCATTACAATCATTGCCATTTCAAGGGGAGTACTTTTTTTACTTTGGCTTACCTTATTCACGGCTTCAAAATTGATTTTCCAGGACTTTGGATCAGACTGGCCTGTTAGCTGTTTTATTCTGTTATGTCCCAGTTTTGCCAGATAATCGGAATGGTCTTCGCATGAGAAGACCCATTTATCTATCCATTTTTGAAAGGTATCTTCCTCTTTGCAGGATTGATGCGCTTCTTCCACAAATTGATAATCTTCGCTGTACCAGCTGAAATCATCCATTCCAACCTGGGAAAGGCCGCTGGGATGGGAACCAAAAGGAACCTCTGAAACACTTTTTACATAAATTCCCGGAATTTTAACCAGGTTGGAATATTTTCTCAAGGTTTCAGTGGGGACAATTTTTTCTGCAGTTAAAAGAACACCTTCCTTACTTGCCATTGCTCCTTTTACATTTTCGGCCATGGGGGGTAAAAAAACTGAATTCCCTTCAGAATCGGCCAGCCATGCGTGGGCAATTGTCAAATCCGGCTGCAAAGCTTTTACCAGTGCTATTTTTTCGCCTTTTCTCAGGGGGTCATCCATAACAATGATATCATCTTTATTATCCTGTTCCATACTGCTCCCCATAAGGGAGTGGGTGGGAAGAAAAGGGAGATTCATGGCAGCCGCCTGCATTCGTAATCCAATGGTGTAAATAGACCAGTGTTCTATTTCCAGTTCACCATTTTTATACGCCCTTTGAAATACACGGTTCGGGCTTGGAACAAAATAAGGATCTCCAAAATAACTGGTGATCAGTTTGTTTACGATTTTTCCATGAACAAGAATAGCCTGGGGAAAATTCATAGAAACACCTGCCAGGGTAATATTTGTATTTTGTCCCCAGAATTGCCTTGCTATTTCATGGTATATTGCAGATGTCCAGCGGATACATGTCTGGCATGTGTGAATCGTCATTCCCGGTTTAACAAAACGGCTAACAGCCTCTTTAAGGGAAATCACTTTGGAGTTTCCCATTTCCCGGGGTAAAAAAATCGGGTCATGTAATATCTTTTTCAAATTTTTTCCCTCCCATTTTCAGTAGTGTCCGGTTAGAAAGTTGCAAGAAAAATACGGATAAGCAAGATTCTAACCGGACACTACTGTCCCATCTTATAACATTGTGACTTTATTTAGGTTTGGTTCTAACGTTGGTCATCGCACACAAACACTGAGTTTTGATGAAATTAGAATTAGGCCCATTCCTTATTTATGTAACGGTCTATAAAAGATCTGCTGTTAATACCGGCCGCCTGTAATATGAATTATCTCTCCGGTAATATAATTTGAATAATCACTGACCAGAAAATGAATGAGATTAGCCACATCTTCAGGTTCCCCGATTCTTTTTAAGGGTGTGATTTTCACGGCTCTTTCCACAACCGCTTCATATTTGGCCAGTCCTCTAACCCCTTCCGTATTTATCATCCCCGGGGCAACGGCATTTACATTGATATTGTAGCGGCCGAACTCCATGGCCATTGACTTTGTAAGACCGATTATACCTGCCTTGGAAGATGAATAGTTTGCCTGGCCCGGGTTACCAAGGTGGGCACGGGATGACAGATTTACAATTTTTCCATACTTTTGCGCAACCATATGGGGTGTTGCAA
>JAUVKE010000310.1 GCA_030592105.1 Desulfobacteraceae bacterium | reverse complement strand
GGTTGGATTTTTTGTTGCATTGTTTGCGTCAGTATTAAGTTTTTTTGTTTCAAAATGGATCAGTAAACCCATTGAAGAGATGAAAAAAGGAGCAACCAGGTTTGCATCAGGTGATTTGGGGCACAGGCTCCATGAGCCTTTTATCCTGGAATTTGCGGGGCTTGCTGAGTTGATGAACAAAATGGCACTTGAGCTTGAAGAACGGATTGCCACCGTTAAAAATCAAAAAAATGAATATGAAGCAGTTTTGTCAAGCATGTCTGAAGGGGTTGTTGCCATAGATTCCGACGAAATTGTTCTAAATATTAATCAGTCTGCCATTGAAATCTTAAAAGTCCCCAGGGCAAAAGTAAAGGGGAATAGTATACAGGAAGTAATAAGAGATGCAGAGTTTAATAAATTTATAAAAAAAGCAGCCCAAAGTGATTCTCCAAAAGAGGGTGATTTTATCATATATAACCTTGGTAACAGGATTGTAAACTGCTTAAGCGCCTCTCTTTGTAATGCTTCAGATGAACGTATGGGAACTCTTCTTGTTTTAAATGATGTAAGTAAAATCAGAAATCTTGAAAATATCCGAAAAGATTTTGTAGCAAATGTTTCCCACGAAATAAGAACTCCCCTTACAGCGATTAAAGGATTTGTTGAAACACTTTCTGATATGGATGATGAAAGCACGGAGGATAAGAAAAGATTTCTTAAAATTATTTTAAAGCATGTTGACCGCCTTTATTTTATTTTAGAAGATTTGCTCACCCTTGCCAGAATTGAAAACAGGGACGAAGAAAATAGTATTTTCCCGGAAGAAATAAACCTAAAAACCCTGATTGAAACAGCGCTCCAGGTTGTTCAGGCAAAAGCAGCCGCAAAAAAAATAACTGTTGAACTTTTTGTTGATGATCGGGTCATTGTAAAAATCGATAAGCATCTTATTGAACAGGCTATGGTGAACCTTCTTGATAATGCTGTAAAATACAGTAAAGAAAAAACAGTAATCCAGGTAACAGTTCTGATTAAAGGGGATGAGTTATTAATAAGCGTTCAGGATCATGGAACCGGCATTTCTGAAAAGCATTTGTCCAGAATTTTTGAAAGGTTCTATCGTGTTGATAAGGCAAGGAGCAGAAGCCTTGGCGGAACAGGGCTTGGGCTTTCCATTGTTAAACATATCGCCACCGCCCATAATGGGTATATTACAGTTGAAAGTGGCCTGAACCATGGGAGCAAATTTACAATACACCTGCTGAAAGACCTTATTGTTAAATCATAGGTAATTATTCAGCCGATATGTAAGCAACAGGTATTATCTGACAATCTATACGTTTAAACAATTTCAATATTTTAATCAGATTATACCTGTGCATGTCTCAAATCAGCGACGCTGAATGGTTACAATTATAGTTATAATTTTATTTGACACAATAGAGGCAAAACATATAAAATAAACAGATTAAGGTTTTGTCGTAAAGTTGTATTCAACTGTACAGAATATTATTTTCGGGTTATGAAACAGGCACAAGCCACCCAGACTCGCATGGGGTGGCTTTTTTTATTTTATGGGGTAGCCTTTTATTGGGTTGGGGGTAGTCTTTTGGTCAATTTACTTGTAATAGACAATTATGATTCCTTTACATATAATCTTGTTCAGATGTTTATGAGGTATGACCTTAAAATAGATGTGCGCAGGAGTGATATGATCTCCCTTGAACAGGTCGATACCATGGAGCCCGATTATATTCTTATAAGCCCCGGCCCCAAGGACCCTGCCCATGCAGGTATCTCCATCCCCCTTGTCAGAACTTTTTACGCCAGGATTCCGATTCTTGGGGTATGCCTTGGAATGCAGTGCATAAATGAAGCTTTTGGTGGAGCCACAATCCGTGCTCCTTTTCCTGTTCATGGAAAAACATCGAAGATTACCCATAATAATCATGGTCTATTTAAAGGTGTTGCTTCCCCATTTACAGTGGCCAGATATCATTCCCTGATGACCGCAAATATTTATGACCACCTTGAAATATCTTCCCGCAGTGATGATGGTGTTATCATGGGTTTGTCCCACACGAAATTTCCCATCCATGGTCTCCAGTTTCATCCTGAAAGTTTCCTCACTGAAAATGGTTTTTTAATTATTGAAAATTTTTTAAAACTCGGGCCCCTTGGGGATTTTAATTAAATATGTACGACATTAAAAAAATTACCGGTAAAATTGCTCGAATATATAGAGAAAATATTACTTTAAATGAAAAATTCATCGATTTTGCCGCCCGTTTTGCAGATATGCCCGGAACAGTTGCCCTTATAAGTGGTGGAGATCTTGACAGCGCAAGGTTTCATATTCTCGCAGTAAAACCCTGGCTTACTTTTAAAGGGGCTCGCCAGGAGATGACCATACAATTACAGGATCATACATATAAATTTTATGCCGATCCTTTTTCTGCCCTGCGGGAAATAATCGAAGTTTTCAAAAATGATAATTTCATAAATACTGGTGAGGATTTTCCTGAACCTGTTTGTGCAGGGTTGTTCGGATATCTCTCTTATGACCTTAAAGATTCCATTGAAAAACTGCCG
Source organism: Desulfobacteraceae bacterium (assembly GCA_030592105.1). The sequence continues at coordinate 1,082 of JAUVKE010000310.1, read as the reverse complement.
CGAACATCAATGAATGGATTGAATCTGCCTGAAATCTGCTTTTTTGCCCCTTCCATCATAATTATTCATGACAAAATCGAGCATAAAACAACCCTTTGTGTTCCTGAAAGAATCCTTTTTGGTAAAAGTACCCTGAATGACGATCTTGAGTTTTTCAAGGCTGCCACTGCAAAACCGGCCCCTGCTGACAAAGGCTTATGGGGTGATGATGATGGTTTTTGTTCTAATTTCAACAAAGAAGATTACCTTTCCAACATAGAAAAAATTAGAGAGTATATAGCATCGGGGCATGTTTATCAGGTCAATTTTTCCCAGCGTTTTGAAATGGGTTTTACAGGGGCCCCTTATTCTCTGTTTAAAGCCCTGTATAAAAAAAATCCCGCCCCTTTTTTCAGCTATATAAATGCCGGTGATCACCATATTGTTTCAACGTCCCCTGAAAGATTTATCATGCAAAGGGGGCAAAAAGTTGAAACCAGGCCGATTAAAGGGACAAGGCCAAGGGGAAAAACAGCTGATGAAGATATGAACCTTAAACAGGAGTTGCTCCACAGTAAAAAAGATGATGCAGAGCTTTCAATGATTGTTGATTTACTCAGAAATGATATGGGCAAGGTCTGTACTCCTGGTTCCATAAAGGTGGGACGCCATAAGATGGTCGAGGCATATCAGAATGTTTATCACCTTGTATCAGTGGTGGAAGGAATTCTTGATCGAAAATATGATTCCATTGATCTTATAGCAGCAACCTTTCCAGGGGGATCAATCACCGGGTGCCCCAAGATCAGAGCCATGGAAATTATTGATGAACTGGAACCTGATATACGTCATATCTATACCGGATCCATGGGATATATCGGATTTAATGATACAATCGATTTTTCCATAGCCATACGTACCGCTACAATACGTGGCAACAGAATATTTTTTTCAGTGGGAGGGGGTATTGTTTATGACTCTGATCCCCTGGAAGAATATGAAGAGACATTGCACAAAGGAAAGACATTACTGGGGGTATTTACAAAAAAAAAAGAAAAACAAAAAGATAAACCCTTTATATGGATTAACGGAAAACTTCAACC
>JAUVKE010000448.1 GCA_030592105.1 Desulfobacteraceae bacterium | reverse complement strand
GTTTTAATCAGATCACACCTGAAGCGTGTACGTAATTAATATCTTTTATACAGCTGAATAGTTACCTTTTTTTTAAAAATTTATTTTTTGTCCCACGCTAAATGGATATGGCTCAAAAAAAACTACTTTATCAGTTTCCATTCGGATAATTATCTCCCGAATATTATTAATTCTACTAATGCTGTTTTCCCTTGTCAATTTTTTAACAACACTCATATATCAGTTTATTTCTAAGAGAACCGGAAGCCTGATGTCAATGATTGCAGCATCATGCGCTTCTGTGAGAGACATATGGAGACCATCCTCGCTGTCTTTCGGATGCTCATTAAGTTGTTTTTGAATTCCTAATTCTTAATCGATTGGCAACAAGATCTATAATCAATGCAGCTGTCCATGAAAAGTCTTTTTCTCCAAGTCCTTTACCGGAAATAGGATCATAATACTCATGAAATCCTTTTTTGTCAGCCAGATCAATTAATGAATTTTCAATCCATTCCGCAAGTTCCGTTTTTCCGTACAGCCTGCATCCTTGTGCCAAATACCAGTTTATATTGATCCAGACAGGGCCTCTCCAGTAAAATTCCCCGTCAAAGTCTACCTGACACATATCGTAGCTCGGTATGGCAACACAGTCCATATCTGCTATGCAGAAACAATGCGTTTGAAGAGTATCTAAGACAGTTTTGCCCATGTTCTTATCGGGGATCCCGGCAAATAGAGGCATATACGAAAAAATCGTATCTCGTTTTATATGTTTTTGGTGCACAAGATCAAAATTATAATAAATGCCTTCAGCCTCATCAAACAGCTTCTTATTTATCGCTGTTTTAACTTTATCAGCCCTCTCATAATGAATGTCAGCGCTGTATCCTGTGAATTCCGCTATCTTACCAAGGTCTAATTCTGATTTGCAAAGAATAGAGTTAAAGAGAACCCCCTGAATTAAAAATGGATGGTTTTCTGCAATCTTTTTCCAATTATAATTATTTTTATACATATTTTCAATAAGATATGAATACTTTTCAATGTATGTACGCTTTGGTCTATCGCCTTTTTGCGCAAGTTCATCATATTTTTGTTGCATGTTTAAAGCCCATTCACTTGTGTCTGTTATGGCAGAAAGAGGTTCATCCCACAACGGGGCATTGTCAAGTCCCGATTCCCAGGGATGGACAATAGATACAAGATTTTCAGAATACGGGTCACGCTGGGTGAAATAGAAATCGTGGAGTTTTTTTAGTTTTGGATAGATTTCCTTAAAAAAAGACAGGGCTCTTTCTTTATCGGGATCAAGCTTTATCGCCTTGACAATCATGGTAGCATGCACTGGAGGTTGACTGATACCCGATGTGAATTTGCCGGCTGGAACTTTTCCTGAATTATTTGCTTTCCAGTAACCATGTCCTGGAAAATGATGGATATACTCAGGGTTGAAAATTATATGCGGCAAAAAGCCGTCGCTCCATTGCCCTCTGAAAAGTGATCGCAATTCTGTGTACGCCATTTCAGAATCATAGTGCAGATAACCGCGTGAAATAAAGCCTGAATCCCAGTTCCAGAGATGTGGATAAAGACGGCTCGAGGGCATGGTCCAGCATTTGAGCCTGTTTTTATCAAGGATCTTTACGGCTTTTTGATGAATCTCACGGAGCCGGCTATCCATAAAATGGGGAATTATTTTCTGTATATCTGTTTTTATCGGCTTCTCATCTTCCGGCAAAATTCCAAGAAGGTCATTTAATCGATTTTTGTCGAAATCATGGATGATTCCCCCTTTTACTATAATGACAGGAATAGAAAGTCTTCCAGTAAGTCTCTTTACATCTTTTCGGGCAGATTCTGATAGTGTCACATCTCTGCCCGAATATTGGATACTGTTGTTTAGATATGAAAGCAACCATCTGCAGTGAGGACAGGCCGGCGAAAAATAAACGGTAATTGCAGATTCTTTCTCAGGACTTACCACTTTGTCAATCTTAACTTCTCCTGATTGTATGAGAGATGCATCATTCAGAGTTTCCCCAATGGTTGATAACAGTTTTGGTACATCAGGCACCCTGCCCTGAGAAAATAGTTTTCCGTTTACAGTCAGGATTGGGGCATGCCATCCTCCACGCCAGATGACCTTCCAGAAATTATTTAACCAGGGCACAATCCGCAGGGCAACAGGCTTTCCATTAAGCTGTTCACTCATAAGCCTTTGGAGGATTGTGTAGGAGATATCACATTCCTTGCAACGGTTTTTAATGTGAAAAAAAAGAAATTTCACTGCATATCGATAAAGAGTTAATCTTACTGTTTTCTTTTTTATCATATTTTCCTATTTTTAATTTCATCATTGCCGCTGATTATT
>JAUVKE010000369.1 GCA_030592105.1 Desulfobacteraceae bacterium | reverse complement strand
GTGAAATCTGATCAAGGCTGTGTCCCCTTATGGAAGGATTTAAAAGATAAGAAGCCAGCATGGTATCAAACAGTACTCCATTTAGTTTTACTCCATGACGTTCCAGAACTATCCAGTCATACTTTATATTCTGACCGACTTTTTTAATATCAGGATTTTCCAGAACAGGTTTCAACTGATTTAAAAGCTCATGCAGATCCAACTGATATGGTACATCAGGATAATCATGACCGCAGGGGATGTAAAAAGCCTCATTCTCCTTTATTGAAAAAGATAATCCCACAAGACCAGCCTTCATTGGATTTTTTGAAGTTGTTTCTGTATCAATCGATATCAGTTCTGCGGATTCTAATCTCTTAATCAGGTTCAAAAATTCATCCTTGTCCACCACCAAATGATAACTCTTTTTTGAATGATCAGTCTTTTGAATTAATGATTGCTCCAGTTGTCTGAATTCCAGCTCTTTAAAAATAGCAGAGAGCCTTTTATTATCAAACCCCTTAAACAAAAAGTCTTTCTCTTCAAAAAATAAGGGTATGTCTGTCTTAATGGTAACAAGGTCTTTGCTCAAAAAAGCCTGTTTTTTAAACTCTATAAGATTCTCACGCTGCTTTTTTTTTGTAATTATATGAACTTTTTCATATAACTGCTCCATACTTCCAAAATCAGTTATTAAAGAAGCTGCTGTTTTCGGCCCAATACCAGGAACACCAGGAATATTATCAGCCTTATCTCCCATCAGCCCCATAATATCTGTCATTTTTTCAGGACCCAGCCCAAATTCGGCATTTATCGCATTAATATCTATTATTTTATCCTTCATTGGATCCCAGATTATGATATTTTTTGTTACAAGCTGCTTAAAATCTTTATCTCCTGTAACAATAATAACAGAATAACCTTTTTCCTCAGCTTTTTTTGCCATTGTTCCGATAAGATCATCTGCTTCATATCCCTGCATCTCCGTGGGAAACAGATTAAAAGCAGAAGTCACCTCTTTTATATATGGCATCTGAACAGACAGGTCTTCGGGCATTGGAGGACGGTTAGCTTTATACTCTCCATAGATTTTATGTCTGAAAGTCGGACCCTTTGCATCAAAAAAGATCATCAGATATTCTGGAGATTTATCCTTAATCAGTTTCATCAGCATTTTGGTAAACCCTAAAACAGCATTTGTAGGCAGCCCTTTAGAATTTGAAAGCCCCCTGATCGCATGATAAGCACGATAAATATAGGCGCTTCCATCTATAAGGTATATTTTTTTTTTAATATTCATTTTCAATTGCGTTTATAGATGATATATAAAAATCTGTTGATGTCATAAATGTATTTAGAAGATCCGGGCAGATCATACCCCATGCTGAAGAGACCTTGCGAAATAAACCGAACATATTCTGGATGCAGCTTGAAATCGAAAATCAGGAAGCTGCCCAAATTCTGACTGAAGCTGGTGCTGATGTAATAATGGACATGTGTATAAAAGTGGAGCATAACAGGTTATGCAAATAATATGGCATACAAAGAGAAACGCTATAGAACAGTAAACAAAGAATGCCATTGCTGTCGCAGCAAAGCTCCGTTTTGCTGGACATGCAGGTGCGGTTTCCAAATATGCCAAATCTGCATGTCGGAAAATCAGTGGGGAATGACCTGCAATGGTATAACCTGGGAGTGCCCTGACTGCGGAGCACAAAACGGATTCGGAAATCAGTAAATATAAAAAGCTTGCGGAATACTATTCCAAACCCGCAAGCTTTAATTATCAAATTTTATTTAGCAACTTTAATAATTTAGTAAAAAGTAATCATTCTCAGTAATATTCGTTTAAAAAGTTACAAAAATATTAAATATTCATAAATTTACCAACAATCTGTCTCATTATTTCATTTGTTCCTGCAAAAATTGACATACTCCTCACATCGACAAATGACCTCGGTAGTGGTTCATTTTTCATAACACCTGCTTCGGCCATAATATCAAGGCCACGGTCAGCCACTTTACTTGCAAGCTCGGTAAGCCAGTATTTTGCCATGGATGTTTCAGCCACTATGTCCAGCCCCTCCATATGATCCACAATGAGTTTATCGGCAAAAGTCCTTCCAATTTTAATTTCTGTAGCCAGCTCTACAAGAGAGAACTGTTTTGATTGTGTTTTAGTGACAGCTTTATCAGCACTTGAATTATTTTTATAGAATTTCAAAAGTTCATCAAACGCATACTCTGCCGCAGTCAGTCCCCATAAAGCAGTTACAAGGCGTTCCTGCTGAAGCTTTTTCATCAACATGGTAAAACCTTCTCCTTTTTTACCCAGCATATTGCCGGCAGGGATGCGGCAATTTGTAAAAAAAAGTTCTGCTGTATCCTGGGAACACCACCCCATTTTATCAAGCTTTCTACCTTTGGTAAAACCTGGAGTATCTGCTTCTATTAGATAAAGGGATATTGCCTTATACGGGTTTTCTTCAGATGGATCTTTACCCGCCAGGACAATCAGATCAGAATTCATTCCATTTGAAATAAATATTTTAGATCCATTAATAACAACCTCGTCACCATCTTCAACTGCAGTTGTCTCTAATGATGCAAGATCGCTTCCAGCATCGGGTTCAGTCATGGCGACTGCCATAATAATATCACCTGAAACACAACCAGGCAAAAAATTTTTTTTACACTCCTCAGTTGCAAATGTTTCTACATACGGAACTACTATTTCACTGTGAAGAAGAGGACCTGCACCATTATGGTTTGTTTTAGTTATCTCTTCCATTACTATCATCGAACTGATAAAATCAAGTCCTGGGCCTCCGTATTCCGGTGAAATGGTTGTGCATAACAACCCTGCCTGACCCATCTTCTTCCATGCACTTTTAGGCCAGATCCTGTCTTTTTCCCATTGCTCAACATTTGGGCTAACTTCTTGTTCCATAAACTTGCGAGCCTTTATTCGAAACTCCTTGTGTTGCTCTGTATAATTAATTATCTCCATACAACTCTCCATACTTTTTATCTATTAATATCAT
>JAUVKE010000404.1 GCA_030592105.1 Desulfobacteraceae bacterium | reverse complement strand
TTATAATTATAGATTGTCAGAATTCAGCGTGGCTGATGAAAGATGCTGCCTTACATATTCGCTGAATAGTTAGAGTATTTTTTTGCTGTTTCAATGGAGTAGCTTATGGTAATTTTTTTAAAATTAACCAGTATAAATTACAGCAAGGATATATGTCGGCTCCTTTCTGTTCGAAGTTACCAAATGGGGAATGCTTGAGAAATAATATATGGAATCACCTGTGGATAAAATTTCAATTTCATCTCCCAGCACAGCCTTCATCTCACCATCAATCACAAATATAAACTCTTCTCCCTCATGAATCGACAGCTCCTGCTCCGGTGTTTCCGGGCCGAGCTTAACAACAAATGACTCCATATGCCTGTTCTTCACATCAGAGGCAAGGGAGATATACTCATAATTATGCCCTTGTTGCGATGTATGCCTTGAAGTCACCTTTCTTTCATTTTGACGCACCACCGAGTAAGTATTGATTCCCTCTTCTGCCGTAAGTGTACCAAAAACCGTTTTCAAAGACCTTGCAAGCTTTATAATTGTCCCTATCTGAGGGGTAACTGTCTGATTTTCAATCTGGGATAGCAGTTCCGCCGAAAAACCGGTTTTTGCTGAAAGATCCTTAATTGAAAGGCCCTTTTGTTTTCTGATTTTTTTAAGCCTTTCACCAACAGTTTCAACCGGAACAGGGCCCTCCTTAACTTCGAAGTGCTCTGAAAGCTCTTTTAAAAACCGCTGGTACCTGATACTATCCTCTTTTTGTATAAACATGATATTTGCCCCGAACATATAATAGAGTCAATATATAAATTTCTTGTACCTATTCAGTGTCACTGGTTTAAGAGATGCAACAGGTATGATCTGATTAAAACAATTAAAATTGTTTGCGTAAGTTTTTCATGGTTTAATCAGATTATACCTGTTGCTATACAGATTAGCTCAATAGTTACAATTTCTTTTAAATTAAAGTAACCCCTGAATGAAAAATAGACTTTTCATTGGGACATTCTTTATAAAAAATTACTATAAATGTACTTTTAAATTAAAGTCAATAAAATTCCCGTCTCTTAACCTCAAAAAAAAATACCCAAAGACCCGCGCAAAGCAATATAAGATCCCTGAACAGGTAATAATACATACTCTTTGCTGTCTCCGGTGTCAGGGAAAAACAACCGCAGCTTATGTCTATTCCTCTTTGTATATTGATGATAAATACAACTGCAAAGACCAGTAATAAAAAATTTATAATCAAAAGGCTTCCCCGCACAAACCAGCCCGTTAAAAGAGATAAGCCGGAGAGAATCTCTATCCACGGCAGAACAAGAGCAGTTGGATTTACAGCCCAGGCTGGTAAAATCCTGTAATTCTGGATGATAATGACAAAACCGGCAGGGTCAAGTATCTTGTCCCAGCTTGCCCATATAAAAACAATTCCGAGAAATACCCTTAGAACAATACTCAAAAAGTTTTGGACTCCGGATGTCAAGCCTGCGTTTTTTATGCTGTCTTCCCTTATGAGTGCCTTATTATTATGCAAACGTTCCGCTGAATATTTTATAAGAAAATGATAAATTTTGAATGATGAATTAAGGAATTCTACTAATTTATAAAATGTCATTAACCGCTATTTCATTTTCATATTTTGTTGTGCCCGACAGGGCATGCTGGTTATATTATTTACCAAGCTCCCTGGAACGATTTGCAGCAGCCAGGATCCCTTTAATAATATTTTGTTTGACCATATTATCGTCAAAAACCTTTATTGCAGCTTCGGTGGTTCCCCCTGGGGAAGTTACTTTTTTGCGTAAAACTTCAGGTGCTTCCCCCGTCTGCTCCAAAAGTGCGGCAGCCCCCTTAAGAGTTTCCATTGCCAGAACAGAGGCTTTATCATGATCAAGGCCGGCTTCTACCCCCCCTTTTATCATGGCTTCCATCAGATAAAACAGATATGCAGGACCTGACCCGGAAAGAGCGGTTATCCCATCAAAATCTTTTTCTTTAAATTCCATAACCTTTCCTGTGGTCTCCAGAATTTTTCTGGCAAAAGCTGCATCATCATCCGTGGTAAATTTATTCATACACATTCCTGACATTCCTGCCAGAGCAAGGGCCGGGGTATTGGGCATTACTCTTATTATCGGAAGGTCGGGCCTTGAATTTTCATCTATATAAGGATAAAAAATATCTTCAAATTTTTTAATGGAGTATCCTGCAGCAATGGATAGAATCAATTTTCTTTTTGTTAACTTAAAATTATTCTGTTTTAAAACTGCAAGGAGAACATCTTTTATCTGCTGAGGTTTTACCGCAATTACCACAACATCCGATTCCAAAAAAAGTTTAAAGTTATCAGGAATTGCAGTTACAGCGTAGAGATTTTCAAAATGATCAAGACGATTTTTATCAATATCACTTACCATTATCATTGATGGATGAAAAATACCAGACTTGACCATTGCACCCACAATTGCTTCGCACATATTCCCTGCGCCAATAAAACCTGTTTTTAAATTTTTTTTTATCATAAATATCCTTTTTGTAACTATTCAGCCATGCTGATATGTAGACCGTCACATAAATAATTTCAGCAATAGACTGAGCTATAATAAAATTTAAAAACCTCTGGAACTCGCTACGCTCAAACAGCCAGAGTTTTTTAAATTTCAC
>JAUVKE010000045.1 GCA_030592105.1 Desulfobacteraceae bacterium | reverse complement strand
ATGGCAGCTTCATGCTTATTACTTGCTTTTTTTAATGCATTGAAAATTTTGCCCACTTTTATTTTACCTCCGGATAAAAAACAGAATCATAATAACGTCAAAAATGAAAAAAATGCGACTAAGGTCAATGTGATAATTATGCCGAAAATATTTAAGATTTTATGAATTGTAATTTTTCTCATTTCTGTTTTATGATGTATGGTTGGTATGGTGCACAGCAAAGGGACTTCAAGGTATTGCTCAATTTCTTCAATTTTTCTAAACGAGGTGTTTAAAAATTCCAGCAGGAAAATAATGGCGCCTCCAACACCCAGGCCGCATGCAATAGTAAATAGAAATAACTTTTTCATATCCGGCGAAACCGGCGTCTCCGGGAGTTTGGCAGGGTCGATAATTTTAAACTGCTCTCCTTTTTGTTTCCGTTCCATGTTAACAGAGATTTCAGCTTCCAGTTTTCTCTTTAAAATAGAATGATAAGTCTCTTTAACATCCTGATAATCTCTTTTTAAGGACATTAATTCCTGTGCTTTTTTTGGCGTATCCTCCACCCTCTGCTGATAATTTTTTATTTTATCGGCTATTTTGGCAATATCGAGGGATAATTCTTCTATTTCCAATGTTAAATCCGCGTATTCCTGCGTATTGGTAAAATTTGTAGATGTCTCTGGGATCTGATTATTATCAAGCGCAGTAACTTTTTGTTGGTTTGCTGCTTCAACTTCCTTGATCATTTTTTTTAAGCGGAAAATATCCGGATGATTATCTGTATATTTTATCTTCAGTTCAGCAAGTCTTCGTTTTAAATTATTTATATCCAGCATGGGATCATTGCTCTGCAAGACTGTTCTGCGATTTTTTAAATCTATCAGCATTTTTTTTGTATCACTTAGCAGCTGTTGTTTTATAAGCAGCTGCTCTTGTAATCTGTCAAGAAATCTCAGGTTTGCCTCAAGTTGTTCAGGGAGACTTCCCATATGTTTTTTACGGTAAAGCCTGTGCCTTTCTTCGACCAGTTCGAGCTGGCTTCTCATATTATCAAGCTCATCGTCGAGAAAATCGGTTGTACCCATGGCTTGAGCCTCTCTGGTCTTAAGATTCTCATCTATAAAATGATCCCCTAATAAATTTGCTATTTTCATTACTATAAAAGGATCTTCTCCCTTAAATGAGATAGTAAATGCACCTGTAACTCTTTGCGTTTTGCTTAAAGATATCTTAATATCTCTCCGCAGGAGGGCTGTTTTGTCTGTCATGAGCATGGATTGGTATTTGACATTTTTAAATAAATTCATGTCTTTTATAATCTGTTCAAGGTTAGTGCGGCTTAGAAGCTGTTTGGATATTGCACTGAGTCTTGAATTTATGTTTGAAGAGACAATCGACTTAACATACTCTGATGGAACTTCTTGAGGCTGGACAAGAATAAGGACATTGGCTTGATATACTCTGGGCAGGACGTCTACCAGATAGATTCCGGTTACAATGGCAATACAAAGAGGGATGATAATAAGCCAACGATACTTTAATATTATTTCGATGATATCAGCTAATTTGATGGATGCATCTTTTTTTACCATGGCAAAGTAACCTGTTCCTGTCAGTTGAGTTAAAAAAAATCTTATACTAATCGTTTCAACGATACTATAGAGTATGAATTGTTCTTGTCAAATGTTTTAAAACATATTATTTAAAAGAAGTCGAGACCTTTTGTTGTTGTTTATCTATATATCTTAAAAGGGAAATAAATATATTAAAATGGAGACCAATTTATGTTAAATAAAACAAAAATTGTTGCAACAGTGGGGCCTTCATCAAATACAAAAGATGTATTGAAAAATATGATATTATCAGGAATGAATGTTGCCCGGCTTAATTTTTCCCACGGGAAGTATTCTGAGCATACAAAAGCTGTTAACCTCATACGTTCTTTATCCAGGGAGATGAACAGATCTGTGGGTATAATACTGGATCTCCAGGGCCCAAAAATAAGAACAGGCCTGTTGCAGGGTGGTAATCCGGTTGAACTGAAAAAAGATGAAATAATAGCCATAACTTCCAGGCAGGTTCCCGGTACTTCTGCCATGGTTTCCACTAGTTATAAAAATATAGCAAAAGATGTTACTGTGGGTGATAAAATACTCATGGATGACGGATTGATTGCGTTAAGGGTTTTATCAAAAACAGAAGATACTGTTACCTGTAAAATTATAAATGGTGGAATCTTAAAGGAGCATAAGGGAATTAATCTGCCTGGTGTTAATGTCTCGGCTCCATCTTTAACAGATAAGGATATAAAAGATCTGAATTTCGGCATTAAGCTGGGTGTTGATTATTTTGCCCTTTCCTTTGTAAGACGTGCAAGAGATCTGGAAGAGATCAAAGTGATAATAAAAAAACAGGGAGCTGACATTCCTGTTATTGCGAAGATCGAAAAACCTGAAGCAGTGGAAAATTTAGATGAAATTTTAAAAATAGCTGACGGTGTTATGGTCGCCAGAGGAGACCTTGGGGTTGAACTGAACCCGGAGCAGGTTCCTGGGATTCAGAAACAGATTATACATAAGGCTATAAACAGCAATAAAATTGTTATAACAGCCACCCAGATGCTGGAAACCATGATTAACAACCCTGTGCCCACCAGGGCAGAAGCTTCGGATGTTGCAAATGCTGTTTACGATGGGACTGACGCTGTAATGCTTTCAGGAGAGACCGCATCAGGCAAATATCCGGTTGAGGCTGTACAGATGATGACCAAGATTATAGCTGAGTCAGAAAAAACATCATTTATGAAATATAACCTGCAACATGCTAAAGATCCCAACAATCTGGTTACCCAGGCCGTTGCCCAATCAAGCGTGCATATACTCCATCAAATTGATGCTGCAACGATTCTGGCTTTTTCTGTGTCCGGGAAAACATCTAAACTTATTTCAAAACAGCGGCCGAAAAAATTGGTTTTTTCCTGTTCACCTTCGGAGGAAGTATATAATCGTATGGCACTTATGTGGGGGGTTGTCCCCTTGCTCATACCGGAGATTTATGATACAAAACGAATTATTGAGGCAGGGGAAAATATAATACTGGGGAAAAATTATATTAAAAAAGGTGATCTTATTGTTATTGTAACCGGTCTTGCTCTTAAAACAGGCTCTACTAATATTATTAAACTTCACATGGCAGGGGATGAAGAATACTTGGTATAATTAATTATAACTATTCACTCAGGTTGCCGGATATTTTATCGATGTATAAGTTTTTAAATAATGATTTCAGGAGATCTCTTTTTTTCACGGTATCAGCTATTTTAATATTTTTGTGCGGCTGTGGAGGTAATCGCGGGTCTGATCAGCCTCTGGAAAATATTAAAGTCTCATTAAAAAATGCTCCGGATTATTCTATAATACTTGAAGATATGAAACAGGAAGGGAACTTTATCCCCGAATATTTTCATAAATACCGTGTTATACAGGGCGATCAGCAGTATAAAACCGGCTGGATGAAAGTCTCTGAAAAAGATTACAGGCTAAATGAATCCTTTTTGGGAATGACCTTGGTCGCAAAAAAGGATGGAGAGGCTATATCCGGTGCTGCGCCTCCAGGTTATCAGTATGTTGGGGATCAGCGCTATGGCCGCTGGCAAAATGACCATAGAGGCGGCAGCTTTTGGGAGTTTTATGGGAAATATGCATTGTTTTCTGCGCTGCTGGGAGGTATCCATCGCCCCATATACAGAAGTAACTATGATTTTTATAAACAGTCTCAAAGGCGGAATGTCCCGTATTTTGGAAGGAACAATGAATACGGAACTAATGGGTCTTTTACAAAAAAAAGCCGGCCGGATTTTTACTCCCGCTATAGCAAAAGGGAGCAAATGAAAAAAACCTCATTTAAAGATAAGGTGGCCAAAAGGGTAGGCCGTACCAGAACAGGTTATCGCTCAAGAGCCGGAGGCTTTGGGAAATAATATATGAATCTTGATGATATTATAACAGCAATAATTATGATAGTTGGGTTTTATACCCTTTTTTATGCGGGAAAGTTTGTAAATCAGCTGCTTCACAGGGAATACAATCTTACTCGTGAGCTTGTTCAAGAGGATAATCCTGCTCTTGCCCTTGGTATTGGCGGGTACTATTTAGGGCTTGTTTTGTCCATAGGTGGAGCGATTGAAGGTCCAAGCAGCGGAATAACTGCAGATCTCATAGACCTTTGTGTTTACGGTGTTTTGAGTATTATTCTTATGAATCTTTCCTGGTTTGTATGTGATAAGTTGATTCTGCATAAATTCAAAATAACAGATGAGTTAATCAGGGATCAAAATGAAGGTGCTGGAGCTGTTTTGTTCGGGGTATGTGTTGGATCCGGTCTGGTTATTTTCGGGTCTGTATCCGGAGCCGGGGGTACCATATGGACCGCCGTTGTATTCTGGCTTATAGGCCAGGTAATGTTGATAATTGCGGCCCTGATTTATAACATTATAACCTGCTATGATATTCATGACGAAATCGAAAAAGATAATGTTGCGGCAGGAATAAGTTTTGCCGGTGTTCTCATTGCAACGGGTATGCTTGTGGGTACGGCTGCCAAGGCTGATTTTGAATCGTGGTCAGTTCTGTTTTCGGAATTTATACCAGTTGCTATGTTTGGTCTTATTCTCCTTCCTGCTATCCGTCTTCTCACAGACAAAATTCTTTTGCCGACTGTAAAACTTTCTGATGAAATAGCCCAACAGGAAAAACCGAATATGGGTGCTGCATATATTGAAGCCCTTTCTTATATTTCAAGCTCCTTTGTTATCTGCTGGTGTATATAATAAAAAAAAGCTCACTTCTTAAGATATCTCTTTTTGCAACCGGATGCGCAGGCATAGTGGCTGAATTTGTTTTATCTACTATTGCCACCTATCTCATTGGAAATGCTGTTTTTCAGTGGACAATAGTAATGTCTCTGATGCTTTTTGCAATGGGGCTGGGAAGCAGGCTGAGTCGGCATATTGCCGACAATCTGCTGGACGCGTTTATTATTACGGAATTTGCTCTTTCATTACTTTGCGCCATATCTGCTGAACTTGCCTATGGGGTTTCTTCTTATTCATCCTACGTAAATCTTATAATCTATACCCATGCTTTTGCCATAGGAACCCTTATAGGTCTTGAAATTCCCCTTGTGATTCGATTAAATCAGGAGTATGAAGATCTCAGAGTAAATATTTCGGATGTTATGGAAAAGGATTATTTAGGTGCTCTTTTTGGAGGGCTTTTTTTTGCTTTTTTTGCCCTTCCCTATCTGGGGCTCACCTATACGCCCATTTTTCTTGGTTCTGTCAATTTTTTAGTAGCCTCTTTGCTCTACTGGCATTTTAATTTTCTTGTAGTGAGAAAAAAACTGATCACATTATTATTTGCAGCCTCATTTGTTTTTTTGATTCTCCTCGGAATTTTTGCTGTGCCTATAATAAGGTATGGAGAACAGCAGAAATATAAAGATAAGGTTATCTATTCCGCTCAAACTCCATACCAGAAAATTGTAATTACCAAGTGGAAAAAGTACTATTGGCTCTATATTAACGGCCAGGAGCAGATTTCCACATTTGATGAGGAAAAATACCATGAGCCCCTTGTGCATCCGGCAATGAAACTTTCTTCTGATATAAAAAACGTACTTATTTTAGGCGGTGGGGATGGCCTGGCTTTAAGGGAAGTTTTGAAATATAATGGAGTCGAGACTGTTTTGCTGGTGGATGTAGATCCGGAAATGACTTCTCTTGCTAAAAAACACCCTGTGTTACTTTCGGTAAACCAGGGCGCTTTAAATGATATCAGAGTAAAATTGATCCATGAAGATGCTGCCAGGTTTATCTCGGAGGATTCAAGCATGTATGGGGTCATTATAATAGACTTGCCTGATCCGGATTCCATTGATCTTATTCATCTATATTCGGAAAAATTTTATAATGAAACCCGAAGACATCTTATTGCCGGGGGTGTGCTTGTCACCCAGGCTACAAGTCCTTTTTTTGCCCGGGATGCATTTTTGTGCATAATAAAAACCATGGGAAAATCAGGGTTTCTTACTATTCCATATCACAATCACATACCCACAATGGGTGAATGGGGCTGGGTTATTGGTTTGAAAAAGGAAGATGTAAAATCCTTTGATGGTAAAAAACATATTTTGAATAGTAATTTTAAAGATATAAAGACACGCTTTTTGAATCAGGATGCTTTAATTTCAATGTTCCATTTTGGTAAAGGGATATTTGATAAAGACCGGATGGAAAAAATAAAAGTAAACTCGGAGCTAAATCCGGTTCTTTACCAATATTATCTGTCAGGTTCCTGGGGAATGTATTGAGCCATGCAGATTCCACCTGCTATGGATTCAAAAAATAGATTGCCACATAAATAATCGGTCGTCGGAGTATTACAATACGCCTTCCTCCCTCTGGCCTTGTGCCAATTTTTAAAATCGGGTAATTATCTGACAATCTATAGGAACAACAGACCTTGATTAACGGCTCCTGATAAATATGCGTGGAATAGTTTTTAAAACTTCTTCTGAAAAAGGACTTTCATTTCCTGAAGAATCAATTGCTGTTACAGTGAAATAATAGGTTGTGCCTCTTTTGAGGCGCTCGAAAACATGGTTTGTTTTTGTCTTATCAACGAAAACCGGTTTTCCGTATGTTTTACTGGCCGTCCCCATGTAAACATTATAACCTTTAAGATCAGTTTCAGTGTTTTGGTCCCAACTTACAGTTGCTGATCGGGCTGAAAATGCGCTAAAAGCAGCACTGGAAAAAAATGTTACACTAATAAAAACAGACAGTATAATGATTTTTATAGCTTTAAACATTTGTTTAGCTCCTTTTTTAAAAAAAGTTATTTATAGTATAATAAATAGCATTTATGTAATAGGAACCTGGAGGCAGTAGCAATTTAAAATATAAAGAGGAGGATGAATAGGATATTGTCCCTGATTGAACATGATTACGCAATTTTTAGACCATACGCATGGTAAATAAAGTAAAAAATGCCATGTTTTATATTTAAAAAACAGCAGGTTATGAGGTGCAAAAATAAATCGGGGGTGAAGTTGAATAAATTGCTTGATAAATGTATCTTTTTTTATACAAGCATTGATATAAAATGATATATGATGAAATTTATAAGTAGATTCAAAACAGTAGTGTCCGCTTAGTACCTTACTCTTGATTTTCTGTCACAAAAAACAAGAAAGTCATTATATGATATCAGTTGTCAGTAAAAGCATATCAATATAAATTCGTGTTCTTAATTCTCCACAAGAACCTTTTGAATATTGCAGAAACCTGCCAAAATCTTTTTCTGAATCTCGTTCCTAACCTCCAGTGCTGACAATTGATAACTAATAACTGACAACTGCGGCTTTGCCGCTTTAGGATCTTGCGTGGGGGGAGTTTAATTATTTTTTCAGCAATAGCGGAAAAAATAATTAAATTTTTAAGTATTTTTTTTGTAATTTTATGACAGGACACTACTGATTTTTATTGACCAAATACATTTATTATGTACAATCATTGAGTCGCAGATTTTATAATTTTAGTGACAAATTTGATTGTAAACCTGAATTGTAATTAGTTGTGTAACTTTTTAATAAGTTTGGACAAATTATACTAAAATCAACGAGGTCTGGAATTAAGGATCGGAAATGAAATTACTTGAACGAAATTGTTTGTCTTTTGCTCCATCTACTGCGTCACATCAAAGGCCGAATACATCAAGTATTCAACCTTTAATGCGCCTTGTATATGAACCAAAATCCTTCACAATTTTTGTTCAATTTATATAATTTCCGATCCTAATTGGAAATGGCCTTTAATGTAACGTAACCATATTATGAAAGGAGTTTTTAGATTTTGATTAATATAGCATATGCAATGGGTGCACAAGGTGTATCTGGGAAGGGTGCCGGAGGGTTTGCTGCATTTATTCCTCTTATTCTGATGTTTGTTATTTTTTATTTTTTGCTTATTCGACCCCAGCAAAAAAAACAAAAAGAGCAGCAGCAGATGATTAATGATCTTAAGAAGGGGGACAGGATAATTACAGGGGGGGGTATTCACGGTCGTATAACAGGCTTGGATGACTCCACTGTGACTCTTGAAATTGCGGATAAGGTTCGCGTTAAAATTTCCAGGGGAAGTGTTGCAACGCAACTATCATCTTAAGCTGGCAAAGAATAATCAGGACTATAGAATTTTACATTAATCATTTTACTGGATTGCCGGTAAAAATCTTTAGTCGACGCACTGTAGATTTTCACATTAATAATTTCACCGCGTTATCGGGCGTTGGAGCATTTTAATACTCCTTCTGCCCTTTGGCCAACGTGCCAAGTTTTAAAATCGGGTAATTATCTGAAAATTTATTATCAGTACGCTCCTTTAGATTTTTTTCTATTTTTTCACGTTACTGATATATTGGGGATAAAAGAATTGAAAAATATTTCATGGGTATTGTTATTATCTTTTGCAGTAATTGTTATGGCAATTGTTTATGTTCTTCCCACGGTAATTCCTGATACCTGGCCTCATAAAAAAATAAATTTGGGCCTTGATCTTCAAGGTGGAATGCATCTTGTTTTGGAGGTTGACACGGATAAAGCTGTGGAGAGTACTTTGGAGCGTATTTCCCATGAGATTCGCGGGGATCTTAAAAAAGAGCATATCAGACACAGGGGAATAAATCTTCTTAAGGGTTTGAAATTATCAATAAAGATAAATGCAAAAAAGATAAATGCAGATAATTTTGATAAATTTACCGATTTCATGAATTCTGATTACAAAGGTTTACGTTTTCTTTCAAAATCTGTTTCTAATGATATTTACACTGTTTTTTTTAGTCTTCCGGAAGGTGAGGTAAAGGATATTAAAAGAATGGCCGTGGATCAGGCCGTGGAAACAATCAGAAATCGGATCGATGAATTTGGTGTTAGTGAACCGGATATACGTATTCAGGGTGAAAACAGAATACTTGTACAGCTTCCTGGGATTAAAAAAACAGAAAGGGCTAAAGATCTTATAGGTAAAACTGCTCTTTTAGAATTTAAGCTTGTTGATGAAACCCATGATCTGGATGCCGCGCTAAAGGGGACCCCACCCCCAGGGAGCCAAATATTATACCAGTTTATTGAAAACCCGGATACAGGCCAGGTTATTAAAAAACCATTTTTGATTAAAAAAAGGACCGCATTAACCGGAGCAACTCTTACAGATGCACGGCTTCAGATAGATTCTCAATATAATGAACCATATGTTTCCATTAAATTCGATAAAAAAGGTACAAGGGATTTTGCCAGGGTAACCGGCGCGAATCTTAAAAAAAGACTTGCCATTGTTCTTGATAACAAAGTCTATTCAGCTCCTGTTATTCAGGATAAAATCACGGGGGGTGAGGCCCGTATTACCGGAAATTTCACAACGGATGAAGCCCACGATCTTGCTATTATCCTTCGGGCGGGGGCACTTCCCGCGCCGGTAAAAATTCTTGAAGAACGTACAGTGGGCCCTTCTCTTGGGACAGATTCGATTAATGACGGCATTTTAGCTATGGCTGTTGGTGGTATTTTCGTACTATTCTTTATGCTTATTTATTATAAGGGCTCCGGCCTGATAGCAGATTTTGCCCTTGTTCTTAATATTATTTTAATAGCAGCCGGGCTTGCCGCTTTTCAGGCCACCTTAACACTTCCGGGAATTGCAGGGATAGTACTTACAATAGGTATGGCCGTTGATGCTAATGTGATTGTTTTTGAGCGTATTAAAGAAGAGCTTGGTATAGGCCGAACCCCGCGTGGGGCCATAGATGCCGGATATAACAGTGCTGCTTTAACAATACTTGATGCAAATGTCACGACCCTTATTGCCGCTGTTGTTCTGTTTCAGTTTGGTTCAGGTCCTGTTAAAGGTTTTGCTGTAACTTTGAGCCTTGGCGTAATTGCAAGTCTGTTTACTTCTCTTATAGTGACACGGCAAATTTTTGATTATTTTTTGAAAAAACGTAGTATTAAAACATTGAGCATATAACAGATGCGGAGATAAATTTTAATGCAGCTTATTAAATCTGATTCAAATATAAATTTTATTGCTAAACGCAAAATTGCTTTTTTTCTTTCAGTTGCACTGATCGTCGTTAGTATGGTCTCTCTTGTTATCCACAAGGGACCAAAATATGGAATCGATTTTGCCGGGGGGACATTGATTCAGGTGAAATTTATGGAAAAAACCGGCATGGATGATATAAAGTCTGGTCTTGCGACAATTGGGCTAGGCAAATCAACTGTTCAGGTTTTTGGAGATCCAAAGGAGAATGAGTACCTCATAAGAGCTGATACTCTGGATACCGCAACAGAGGGGTTATCATTAAAAGTTGAAAAAGCAGTGAAATTATCCACAGGGAATGATGCAGATATCCGCAGGGTGGAGATGGTCGGACCCAAGGTCGGAAGTGATTTAAGGGAAAAAGCCCTTTTTTCGATGTTTTACGCTCTTCTTTTTATAGCCATATATATATCTGGTAGATTTGAGATGAAGTGGCCTGTAAGTGGAGTAATGACAGCCGCCCTGATTTTTGCATTGCTTTTTGTCCGGAAAATTTGTATTTTTTTCAACCTTGAAAACAGTATTCCTGTTCTGATTTGTGTAGCATTAATTGTTACACTTGTATTTTGCTGGTTTCTGAAATTAAAATATGCCATGGGTGCTATTGTCGCTATTATACATGACGTAATTATTACAGTTGGCATTTTCTCTTTATTGGAGTTAGACTTTACACTTTCTATTATAGCGGCACTTTTGACAATCATAGGGTATTCATTAAATGACACAATTATTGTTTTTGATCGAATACGGGAAAATTTGCGCAAATATCGGAACAATCCTCTTGAAAAAAATATCAACAAAAGTATTAATGAAACTTTAAATCGTACCATATTAACCTCTTTTACAACCCTTATGGTGGTGGTATCACTTTTTTTGATTGGGGGGAGTATAATACATGACTTTGCTTTTGCGATGATCATAGGGATCTTTGTTGGTACGTACTCGTCAATATTTGTTGCAAGCCCTATTTTACTTGTTTGGGATTTGTTTGAAAAACGGGTGTGATTTTTTATATCATGGAAAATTTTTTACCATGGTTTATTTTGCGGAGTGTTCCAGGGGTGGGGAATCGTCTTTTTAAGCTTCTTCTGGATCGTTTTAAAACTCCTGAAAGGGTTTTAGCTTCATCTGTTGATGAACTTATTTCCCTGGGGGGTATAAACAAACCCCTGGCTTTAGCCATATTGAACCATAAGATTTCTGAACAGGTTAAACAGGATTACTCCATTGTCAGAAAAAAGGGGTATCGTATTGTTACACTTACTGATCCTGATTATCCCTATCTTTTGCTTCAGATATATGATCCGCCTCCTTTTTTGTACGTTCATGGAACTCTGGGCAGTTCCAGGAAAAATATATCTGTTGTAGGTTCCAGGACTGCCACATCGTATGGAATGGTTGCAACAAAGCGTTTATGCGCGGACCTTGCATTCAATGGTATCACCGTGGTAAGCGGTATGGCAAGGGGGATAGATACCGCCGCACACACCGGAGCATTAAGCGGGGGAGGGCGTACAATAGCAGTTTTTGGAAGCGGTCTTGAAAATATTTATCCCTTGGAGAATAAAGAACTTTTTGACAAAATTGCACAAAATGGTGCTGTTATTTCGGAATTTCCTGTTTTAACTAAACCTTTGGCATATAATTTTCCTAAACGAAATCGGATAATCAGCGGTATTTCTCTTGGAACAGTTGTTGTTGAAGCAACAAAAAAGAGTGGTTCTTTGATAACCGCACGTTTTGCAGCAGAGCATAATAGAGAAGTTTTTGCAGTACCTGGAAATATCAATTCACCTAAAAGTTCCGGAACTCATAATCTGATTAAACAGGGTGCAAAGCTTGTGGAAAATGCAAAAGATATTTTAGAAGAAATTTTAAATATCATGGTGGAACCGGATACGGGGAATTACAATGATGATGATAAGTCGCCCCATGAAATTTTATCTTTATCGTCTGAAGAAAAGCTGGTTTTGGATTCTTTAAGTTCCTATTCTGTCCATATGGATGAACTTGTGAGAGCTGTTCCCATGCAGCCTGGCCAGTTATCCGGTATACTTTTAGGGTTGGAATTAAAAGGGCTGGTTTCACAGTTGCCTGGAAAATTTTTTTTAAAGCAGGATTCTGAAACTTAGGATCGGAAATTATATAAATTGAACAGAAATTGTGAAGGATTTTGGTTCATATACAAGGCGCATTAAAGGTTGAATACTTGAT